>JAGVNC010000084.1 GCA_020053475.1 Candidatus Omnitrophota bacterium
CAGGGATTTGCTCAACCAAATCTTTTTTCCCTTCCCTAATGAGTTTATTGCGGCTGGTAATCTTTATCGTATGTTCATTGATAATGCCGATTAATCCCTGGCCGGGAGATTCGCTGATATGATGGACTTCCAGCAAATTTAATTTGGCTTCTTTCGCAGCCACTAAAATTGCATTAGCCAATGGGTGCTTGGAATATTGTTCCAGGCTGGCTGCAAAGGCAAGCGCTGTTCCCTGAGTAAATCTGTTCAAATAATTTTGATTGGTCAACGACGGCCTTCCGTAAGTCAACGTCCCTGTTTTATCGACGATCATCGTGCGGCATTGGTCAAGTTTTTCTAAAATGACAGGGTTTTTAATAATAATCCCTCGTCTGGCACTCAATGAAATAGCACCGATAATGGCCACAGGGATGGCAATCAGAAGCGGACACGGCGTTGCGATGACCAAGACGGCGAGAAACCTTTTGACCTCCCCGCTGAATATCCACGCAACAAGAGCAATGCCAACAGCGACGGGCGTGTAAAATGCGCCTAACTGGTCGCCGATTCTCCTAAGCAATGGCCTTTTCTGCTCTGAGGCACGCATGACCTCCATGATCTTGGCATAACGTGAATCAATCGCCAGTTTGGTGGCTTCAATGGTGACGGCGGATTCCCCATTAATAGCGCCGGAGATGACCTGGGATCCAGGAACTTTCGAAATGACAAATGGTTCTCCCGTCAAATAGGATTCATCCATTCGGCCATGTCCTTCAACGACCCTCCCATCCACCGGGCAGATTTCATGAGGAAGAACAACTAACTCATCCCCGGGGTTAATTTGTTCAATGGAAATATCAACGAGATTGCCTGCTTGTTTTTGATGGGCGATGCTGGGCATGCGTTTGGCCAGTGCCTCTAAAACCGAAGAAGCCCGGCGCAAAGCAAAATTTTCCAAAGCTCCGCCACCGGATAGCATCAACACAACCAATGCTGCGGCCAGATATTCACCTAACAAAACGGCTGTGACAATGGAGATTCCCGCCAAAAGATCTGATCCAAATTCCCGATGAAGCGCTTTTTTGAAAAGATCCCAGACCAACGGAATCCCCCCGAAGACAAGAGTGATATATAAAGGAATGTTGGTTGTCGCTTCGGGGAAAGAAAATAAATAACGAAAAATTAAATAGAGGGAAATACAAAAGATGGCAAGGAAGGCGATGGGGCGTTCTTTGGAGAGGAGGCCTTTGATCATACGGCTTACACCTATCTTCCACATTAATCGTCTTCGCCAGTTTGACCTTCCCCTGATCAGCGGCGAAAAAGAAGATTTACAAGGGTAATTTTAAACAAGCTGCTCTTTCTTTAACAATCTCAATAAACCGGCCTTGCTTTTCTTGGTCAATTTGCGAAGACTCGATTATTTTCTTCATTACATCGAATTTCTTCTCAAACTTTTCATACCGGACTTTCTCTGGAATATTAAAATGATCGGCCAGCACATCAAAATCTTTTCGCCCCAACTTATTGTTCTTCCCATTTATGGTAAGGGCGGACTCGTCATCGTTTGTAACTAACCTGGAACAAACAATATCATAGGCTGGTGTCAACCGGATCTGTCCGTCATCACGGTGAGTGATCGAATAATTTTTGAAATGAGCATCACCGTTCCCAATGAGAAAATAGAAAACGACTCTTTCAAAGAAAAGCTGCACATCTAATCCGGGAACAGAGGAAATCTCTTTGAGTTTCTTGCCGATCTGCTCAACAGAACCGATATATTTATCCTTGGGCCCCAAAACTTGAAAAAAATCTTCCTGATTAATTTTCTCTCCGCCTTTTCGGTCAAACCGCTTAACGACATAAGCAAAACTTTCGTCTTTAAGGGGAAGCAGGCAATGAGGCGGCACATCGATCCCGATCTCGCCGGCTATATCCATGCAGCACTGCTCATTCTCGGGAACATTAGAAAAGTGAGGCGATTGAGACTTTAATATATATTCTCCGTCATCAGCCCGGATTAAAATATTCTTCTTTTTATCAAAATTAACGTATATCTTAGGCTGCACTCCCGAGATAGATGATTTCCCGGCCATCTTTTCCGCTTCTTTGGGCATATCACTCAAGCCAAAATTAACGGCTGGACATTGAGAAGTGCCGAATGTTTTTTGCAATGATCTCTTATCCATAAGATATTTTTCGTTTATTGTCCTGCTTGATGAATTGTGACTGCTCCGATAGTGCCTGTACTTGCCGTGGAGGCGAGGATCCCAAAAGAATCCCTGGGGTCACGCTTTAACTTGGTACTGACAATATCCAAATACCACCCTTCCGGTAAAAGGCCTTTAAAGAATGGGAAAAGATCAGCTGATTTGTAGGGCTCTTCTCTTGGCGGCAAAGAAACGGAAATAGAGATATTCTTCTTCAAAAAATTCTCATCATATTGGAAGATATATCCCTCATTTGTTTCTGACAAATAGCCGGCCAGATCATTTTTAAAATAAACGTCCGCTTTTCTAAGTATTTTTTGGTCCATTGCGTTTTACCTCCAGATGATGCCCGAAAAATTCCAGAACTTGATTCAACTTGTCTAAGCGAATAGTCGATTTGCCTTGCTCCAATTCTCTAACAAACCGCAAACCCAAGCCCGCCCTCTTGGCGAATTCGACCTGAGTCAAGCTAGATTTCTTACGCAATTCTTTTATTTGTTCGTTTAAATGCATAATGCTATAAATATATCACCTATCGGGTATAATATCAACAATTATTTATAAATTTTATACCCTTTAAGGTGTAATATATAAAATTATATACCCCTTAAGGTATAAAAATATTACAATTACACCCTAAAGGGTATCATTTATGCTACTTATAGCATCCATTTAACTAAATTTTATGCTGAATATAACATAAAAAAATTAATCTACGCCTTCCAGATCTTGGCGATGCCTTCCTCCACCATCCGGCCGTTCAGCCAAGTGCCCTCAGCGGCCACAAGGGCCATGTCCTTTTCTTTCGGGATGTAAAAGGCGTCGACCAAGTACCTGTCCCATTGGTCCGTTTTATAAGTCTTCACAACCAGGTCTTTGGAATGTTTAAGCTCATCTTCGAGCCACTTTTTAGCGCGCTGGCCGGCCAAAGTATCCAGCTCCGGCGCGTCAATGCCTTTCAGGCGCAGGCGCTGTTCATTCCAATAACTAAAGCCCTGGTCAATGGCCACTAAAAGCGTGTCGCCGTCAATGACACGCCGCAGGATGCCGCGAAAGGTGAACAGCTCCTCGGCTTTCGCGTGGACAGCTTTCAAGCAGTATCCGTCTTCTGTCTTTTCCGACGTATAAAGATATTTATTGTTCAGGGCGCCTTTGCTGTCCGGCGCTTCTTTGCGGGCGGCGAACCCTAAGTCGACGAACCACGGCACGTCGAAATTGTCAATGTCTTGGGCGCGCAGGATCCGGTAGGTATAAAGCTTGCCGCGAACAGGGTTTTTCAGATCGATCTCCAGCAGTCCCTCATTCTTGCTCGCCGGCATGAGGACAAGCCGCAACTGGTCAGCGGGGATCTTTTCTTTTTTGATGCGCCTGATCCAGGCCTCCCGCTTCGCGGGGTCCGGCTCCACTAGCAAAAAACGGTAATGCGACCATTTGATGTTCGGGTGCGTTTCCAGCTTGGGAAAATAACGGAAGAACTGCTCGCATTGCTCGAGCGTGCGGTTGTTCATGTCCAGGTCTTTGGCAAGGCCTAAATAAAATTGGCCGATGGTGCCGCGCGGCAGTTCATGCGTGTTAAAGTAGGTATTGATCTTACGCCCGATCGCCCAATGGGACAGGACCTTCTGGCGCTCGAAGAGCTCCTCGACCTTCCGGATGCCGCGCTCCATCTCGGTGCGGATGTCGCGCAGAAGTATTTGATAAGCGGTTTTAGGCGTGATCGATTGGGGCATTACAAGATATTATAATGGCTTCCCAGGCTAAGAAAAGAAGAATTTGAAATGGGATAAGTGGAAAGAGCTTGCACGCTATTTTCTCCTGAAACAAAAATTCTGACCTTCGGGTTATGAGCGATTGAAGCGATGTCGACGGTGTTTGATGATTTTAGCTAACTCTTAGTGATGTTAGGACTTGGGGCGATTTGATTTATCTGCTGCTTTTCCACTTTTACCATTTTGGGGTTACATTCTGCTAGCACAGTGCTAGCACGGGAAGTTTTACAATTTATCTAAATTCTCCGACAACGCCCTCGAGATTTCATCAAATGGCGGTTGCCCCTGATAATACAAGGCTGAGGTTACCTTGTATTCTTGCTCATAAAGTTTTCTTAATTGTTCATCTTTCAGCAAGAAAGCCTCTTGTTGGGCAATAGGAATTTTCTGATCTGCGGCAGGGAATCTTTTCTTTTTATGTTGCTGATATTTTTCTGTTCCTATAAATTCTTGAACGGTCTTATTCTTTAAAAGGCATGCGACATCATAATAATGCCTGATAAAGTTAGCAGGCATTATTCCCGTTTCTTGCTGTTTGCGAAACTTCGTTGCGATCGTTTGCAATTTTTCAACAAATGTATAACCCGGATGGTAGCACAAAACACCACGAGCTCTATTATCCTTAACCTTCAGTCCATTCTGCAACGCAAAATCAAGCGCCCAAGAACTAATATCCATCGGACTGTTGGGTGTCACCTCATCAAATCCAACTTCGAACAATACGCCCTCTTTTATGCCCCCAGCAACAGGAAAAGCGGATTTGTAAAAAAGTCGGATACCGCCGCTAAAATATTTCTCATTGTCAAATTCCGTGTCACGAACAATTCTTTGTATCCCGTCAATTTTAATTTTCTTCGCTAACCAATCATAATATTGCTTGCGGCTCGCGCAATGATCCGGTTTTATATGATTCGGGCCAGTTTTCACGTCCCTATCGTTGGGTGGCTCGATACAAATATCAATATCTTCTGAAAACCGATGAACAATGTCATATCCTTTAGAAAGCGACGTACCGCCCTTGAGTTCAAATTTGAATCCCTCTTGTTGAAGGCCATATAAGACATGCATCATCCAGTAATCTTTTTCAACCAAACTGCGTTCAATTTTTTTGTCACGCTCTACCGCCAGCAGAAGCTTTCTAAATTCTGGATGATTGTGAAGATAATCAGACATGAGCTAAAGATTCCCCTGAGATCCACTGATTAAATAAAGTTTTCGTTCTTTCACCTGCATACGCATTGACCGCACGCTTCATTTGCGATTCTGGTTCCTTCAGCACTTTTTCTTTAACGCTTTGCAAAACATCTTCCCGATCTTCCGCTAATTCATTTAAATTATTCAACAAATCAACCAATAAAAACGCTTCGGAAAGCTCTTTAGGAAATTTATGTTTTAAACGAAAATCAAACTCCTTGCCCCCAAGCACAAACAAACCATGCCGTTTATGATTATAAACAATCCGCTTGTTGTACAATTGCGTTGTTCCCACCCCTAATGAATTATAAAGATTAGGCGACGTTAAAAGAAAATCATCGCTTTTCAAGAAAGCCCGCACCAACTTTTCATCTTCCGGTGGCACAGGACCAAAAGAGGCTTTTGCGGGATAATAATACACCCCTTGCGCCATTTTTTGCAGAGTCCCCTCCTCAACCAGTTGCTTTAAATGCCGGTCAACCGCAGTCGACCATTGCTCAAGATCAACCCTACGGTAAACCTGCCCTGGTCTTAGATATTTTTTTAGCCCTTCAAGTGCGTTCATTTTGACCACCTCCCACACTTCAAGTATAAAAGATTTCCTCAAAATTGCAAGTATTTTTATTTAAATTTCATGCAAATTATGCGGAGAATATATGCTGTATTCTCCGCTTTTAATTTTGTATCCATGGTAATCTCCTCCCCTAAAAATAGAAGACCCGCTCTCTTCCCGTGGGGGATGAGAGCGGGTCCTATTTTCCTTATCCGGAAATAAGGAATTGGTTGCGGGGACAGGATTTGAACCTGTGACCTTCAGGTTATGAGCCTGACGAGCTACCGGGCTGCTCCACCCCGCGATATTCATTTAAACTCAAAACTCTAAACTCTAAATAAATTCAAAATTCAAAACCCAAATGTTTGAGTTTGATCCTTTGAGTTTATTTAGGATTTTGGATTTAGGGTTTGGAGTTTTCTGTGTTATCCATCTTCATGATCATCTCGCCTTCTTTGGCGAGGCCCATCTTTTCACGGGCGACCTTCTCTAAATACACAGGATCATCTTCTAAGCGACGCTTTTCTTCATGCAAGGCTAGATTCTCTTCTTTCAATTCAACGATCTTCTGCCTATATTCTTCGTTCCTGCGATTCAAGTCCCGCTTCTGGGAATACGACGGAACAAAAATGAACAACAAAAAAACTCCAAAGACAATCAGCCAGAAATATTGTTTGAACATGTTAAGTCTACACCCTCACTCTGGTTCGGGTGTAAAATTTTTTGGTCTTTGACAGATCAAAAAATTTTACCAGATCTTCCCCCAAAGTGAACCGCCATACACAGCCTTCTTCCCTAGTTCCTCTTCAATCCGTAAAAGCTCGTTATACTTGCATAACCGATCGGTCCGCGACAACGATCCTGTTTTAATCTGCCCCACGCCCGTCGCCACAGCCAAATGCGCGATCGTGGTATCTTCTGTCTCACCGGAACGGTGCGAAATAATCGACGTGTATTTATTCTGTTTGGCCAGGTTGATGGCGCCCAATGTTTCAGAGAGGCTGCCGATCTGATTAACTTTGACCAAAATCGAATTGGCGATTTTCCTGTCAATCCCCTGCTTCAACCGTTTGACGTTGGTGACGAACAAATCGTCGCCGACCAACTGGACGTTGTCGCCGATCTTCTTCGTCATTTCCGCCCAACCGGCCCAATCGTTTTGATCAAGCCCGTCTTCGATAGAAATCAAAGGGCTGGTTTTGAGCATTTTAGAATAAACTTCAATCATTTGCGAAGCGGTCAATGCTTTACCATTATACGTGTATTTGCCATTTTTGTAAAATTCGGATGAAGCCGCGTCCAGCGCGATAAAAATATCTTTGTCAGGTTTATATCCGGCCTTCACAATGGCATCCAAAATGACCTGAATCCCTTCTTCATTGCTCTTTAAATTCGGCGCGAACCCGCCTTCATCACCGACGGAAGTGGAAAGCCCTTTATCGTGTAAAATTTTCTTAAGATTGTGGAATACTTCACATGCCATGCGTAGCGCCTCGGAAAATGTCGGTGCTCCTAACGGCGCGATCATGAATTCTTGAACATCGAGGTTATTGTCGGCATGCACCCCGCCGTTAATGATGTTCATTAGGGGAACAGGAAGAATTTTGGCATCATCGCCGCCTAAATATCGATACAACGGTAATTTTTGCTCATTGGCCGCGGCCTTGGCCACCGCTAACGAAACGCCCAAAATCGCGTTGGCCCCCAGACGGCCTTTATTTTCCGTCCCGTCCAACTTGATCATCACTTTATCAACGGCCCGAAAATCCGGCTCTTGGCCGATAATATTCTTGGCAATCACCGTGTCAACATTTTTGACCGCTTTAATGACACCTTTTCCTAAAAATTGGGATTTGTCGCCGTCGCGCAGTTCAATGGCTTCATGTTCCCCTGTCGAGGCGCCGGAGGGGACAGCGGCCCGACCCACAACGCCGTTTTCCAGAACCACATCCACTTCGACGGTAGGATTGCCGCGGGAATCGATGATTTGGCGGCCTTTGACTTTGGCAATTCTAGACATATAAGGAATAACCTCAAATAAAAGGGTTAGAGCGTTAAAGGGTAAAAGGGCTAGAGGGTTTTCAAAAATTCATTAATGATTTCTTTCCCCCTTTAACCCTAAACCCTTTATCCCTCAAACAAAGATATGCCAAATTATCACAGTTTGTTATCAAAGTCAAGCCCGCTATAGGCCCTGCAGATGGCCCGGGAATAGAGAATTCCTGCCTTTTGCGTTCCTGGGGTTTGTGGTATACTTAAGCAAATGAAATCCAAAATCCTAAACTCTAAATTCCAAATAAACTCAAAATTCAAAATACAAAACATCATTTGTCTTTTGGATTTTAGATTTATTTAGGATTTAATGTTTTGAGTTTAGGGTTTTATTAAATATTTCTTTAGAAAGGCCACGGGACATGAAAAAATTCATCGTTTTTCTTAAACTGAACTGGTTAAAAATCATTCTAGGAATCCTCCTCCTCGCTACGATCGTCGGCTGTTTTTACTTCATCCGTTATTGTTTCATCAGTTTCTCCGGCCTCGAAAATTTCAGCAAAAAAACCATTGCCGGGCAAATGGCCCTTCTGTTGCCGATGTTTGCCCTTGTTCAGCTCATCACCCTGCCAATCATGTTGGGAATGCAATATTACTTTATGCAAGGCGGCGGATTAGGCAAAGTGGGCACCGAAAAACTTTCCAAAGCCGAAGTTAATGTGAAATGGGACGAAGTGATCGGGATGGAAGGCGCGAAACGTGAAGCCTGGGAAATCGTCAAACTTTTGAAGGATCGTTCGCTTCTCAAAGCCATTGGCGGAAAAATCGTCAAAGGGACGCTCATGATCGGCCCGCCGGGATGCGGGAAAACGTATCTGGCCAAGGCCATTGCTACCGAATGCGGGTTACCGATGATCTCCGCGGTGGGAAGCGAATTTGTCGGGATGTTCGTCGGCCAAGGCACGGCGCGCATGAAATCTCTTTTTAAACAAGCGCGCGGCATGGCATCCCTGGAAGGCGGCTGCATTATTTTCATCGATGAGATTGATTCCTTTGCCAGGCCCCGTGGGGCCGATATGGGATTTGGCGGCGGACGCTTAGACATGAACGCCACAATCAATCAGTTCTTGACCGAAATGGATGGGTTACGCCGTCATGAAAACAACATCATCGTGATCGCAGCCACCAACGTCGCGGAAAATGAACTAGATTCCGCGATTACCCGCGCCGGACGCTTTGACCGCAAAATCCACATTTCCAAACCTAATCTTGAAGAGCGCAAAGATCTTTTCAAATTCTATTTATCCCGCGTGAATGCCGACTCAAACTGTGATGCTGATTTGCTGGCGCGTAAGGCTTTGGGATTCTCCCCTTCCGATATCGACAGCATGGTCCGCGAATCCGGCTTGATCGCCCTGCGCGAAAAAACGGATAAAATTACGATGAAATTTTTAAACGAAGCGTATGACAGGGTGAGCTTTGGCCTGAAATCCAACATCACATTAACCAAAGAAGAAAAAGTCTGGACCGCGTATCACGAAGCCGGCCATGCGGTGATTGCTTATCTCACGCATCCAACCAACGACGTCATCAAAGCCACCATCATTCCGCATAAGGGAGCGTTGGGATTTGTATCACAGCGGCCCGTTGAAGAACTGCATTCGTCCAATCGTGAACACTTATTGGCCAACATCAAAGTGAATGTGGCCAGTTACGTAGCTGAACAATTAAAATTTAATACAACATCGAGCGGTGTCGGCGGCGGACGCGGGAGTGACTTTGACAGCGCCATGCGCATCGCCCGCGCCATGGCCTACAGCTTTGGCATGGGAAAATCGGGATTGATCGGTGATTTTGCCGCAACCGCCGATGGGCATGGGAATTTACAAATTTCGGAAAAGACCAAAGAAATGCTCGATAACGACGTGCAGGAAATCCTCCAAGATTGCATCAAAGAAGTCCGTCAAATCCTAACGGATAAAAAAGATTTACTAGAATACTTTGCCCAAGAACTATTACGCAAAGAAGAACTCGAATACGATGACATTGTCGCGATCTTCGATAAATTCAATCTTAAATCCGCCGCTCGTACGCAGATCAAAATTTCATGAACGCCCGGACGTTCGTCTTAGCTCTCCTCGGCCTTAGTATTTTCATCACCGGCTGCGGCCCGTCTCCCGTAAACGAAAAGAAAATCGCTTCGTCCGAGGCTTACACAAAATTCCTGCAAATCGCTAAAGAAGACTACAATCTTGAGCCCGTCACTCACTGGGTGAAAAATACACTGTGGATTTATTTACCGATCACGGAAAGTTTGTTCGATTTAAAAGCCAAGGATGCCTCTCCAACCAACGACCAACCATCGGAGAAATATAATATTCAATTTATTGATGGAGCCTATCAGGATCGACGGTTTGTGATTACTTACGACATTGCCAAAGCACGGGTTTATCCCAAAGATTACGGCTACGGCACATCCTATTCCCAAGAGTATCAGCATAAGCAGCGCAATCTCATGACAGCCATCACACGCGCTTTTGAAAATGCTCAAGAAAAACCGGAATTCCTTGTCATCGTCATCGCTGACATCAACAAAGGCATTGAGCTCAAAATGACCGTGGCTTATCAGGATTTAGACCGCGCGTCAAAAGATCAGACATTTTATGAAGAGTACGCTTATCGCGCTGTCTTGACGCCTCCTCAAGGCAACACGGCCATCATTGATGACAAGACAGGAACGCATCTTGATTACAAACCGGTGGCGTGGCCGGATTTTCTCGCCAAACAAATCGTCTATCGGATCCAGTTCAAATACCAGCAAAGCTCGTTCCCTCCGACGGATACGCCCGAGCAAACAATCCTCTCGGCCGTGGCCCAAACGCTTAAGGCGTACAATTTCACGGATTATGCTGGGGTTGTCTTAAGAAATTTGGCTTCCGATGAGACGAAGGTCGTCGATCAAGCGGCCATCGCTGCGTTGCCTACCGAAGAATCAAAGGGAAGGTTGATTGAGATTAAATTTCGTTAAAGCAAACTCAAAACTCTAAATCCTAAACAAATCCAAAACTCAAAATCCTAAACCCAAAATAAACTCAAAACATAAAATCCAAAAAATTTGGATTTTGTATTTTGGGTTTGTTTAGAGTTTAGGATTTAGGGTTTCTCAACAATTTCCACCCTTCTCCCCTTCATTGTCAATCTTCCCTCGACAAAGAGCTGGATCGCTTTCGGATAGATGCGGTGTTCGATTTTGTGAATTTTTTCGGTAAGAGTTTCGATCGTATCGCTTTCAGCGATCTTGATCGCGTCCTGCAGGATAATGGGGCCGTGGTCCATTTTCTCGTCGACAAAATGGACCGTTGCACCGGTCACTTTAGCGCCGTAGGTAAACGCATCTTTGATGCCGTCAAGGCCTTTAAATGATGGCAACAACGACGGATGGATGTTTAGGATTTTACGCGCATAAGTTTTTACAAAAAATGCCGATACTAACCGCATATACCCGGCCAGGACGATAAAATCAATCTGTTCCTGCTTCAAATGGATGGTGAGTTGCCGGTCATAGCTCGTCGGGGTCGCGTAGTCCTGGGGATTCAAAAACAATGTTTTGATGCCGGCGTCTTGGGCCCGCTTAAGGGCAGGGGCTTTACGGTTGTTGGACACGACTAACGCCAATTCTCCGGTAATCGTTCCGGCCTTGACCGCATCGATAATGGCCTGCAGATTAGATCCATGCCCGGAAGCAAAGACTGCGAATTTCATTTTAAATTATCCTTTTTTAAAAGTCACTCGTCGCTAGTCTCTCGTTGCTAGAGACGAGAGGCGAGCACCGAGAGACTGATGACTCTTTACTCAACAATTATGCCATGCCGACCCCAGCAACCGCAAGGGTCGATTTGCGGGTCTTCCATAATCCCACTCCTCCATACACAGCGCAACCCATCCCGACGACCGATAGAATCCAACCCTTGTCGACAAACTCCGACACCCAGGAACTAATGAGCATCGCCACCAGAAAAGCAAAATGGATGACAATTTCCATCGAGCTAAAGACCTTGCCGCGCATTTCCTCATTACTGACCAAATGGATAATTGTATTCGACGCCACAAAGACCGGCCCGATCGTGAATCCCCAAACACAGGCTAAAATCATCCCTAAGAAAATATTGGGGTATTGATAGATCAACATCGCAAATGTCAGAAGCATCAATCCTCCGGCCATTAAACACGCGCCGATGGTCCTTTGCCAAGAGATATTTTTCCCCCACTTGCCATAGGCCATGACACCGCTAAAAAGGCCGATCACCAAAAATACAGCCAAAATCCCCAAGTCTTTGGTGACGCTATGAAACCTCTCCTGGATAAAGACAATCATGACGACATAAATCGAACCCGCTGCGGCCAAAAGGACAAAAAATGTATTCATCACAAAACGAATTTCAGATTGTTTAAATAGATACATGACCCCTTCGCGCATTTCATCCCACAGGGACTTTTTGATGGTAACGGCAATTTCTTTAGTGCGCTGGAGAATCATGGTCCGCGTCGGCCGGTACGATAATAACCTCCAGGGAAGGCGCATATTAAATAAAAGGAACGCGGAAATAAAAAATGTAATGGAATCGATGAGAAAGCCGTTGCGGGCGCCAAAATATTCGATGAGGAAAGCCCCCACCATCCCCCCTAAGCCCGCGGCAATCATTCCCGTCGTGGTGACCAACGAATTGGCCTTCAATAAACTCTCCGAGCCAACAACGTCAGGGATGATCGACATTTTGGCCGGAACATAAAAACGGCTGCAACAAAAACTTAAAAAAACCACAATATAAATAGGAATCATCGACTCCCAGAAAATAAAAACGAACGGAATGGTCAAGATCAACATCCCGCGGATCAAATCACAGATCAATAACGTTGTGCGTTTGTCCCAGCGGTCCACAAGCACCCCGGCAAACGGCTGCACCAAAAAAACAGGAATGATCGTAAACGCAAGCAGCTTGGCCAACCCAAGGGTGGATGATCCTGAAGAGCGTTCGGCAATGAGCCCGATCAGCGCCAATTGATGAACGCGGTCCCCAAACTGGGAAATCAATTGGGCCAACCACAGATGTGAAAAATTACGATTTTTGATCAGAAATCCTATCATAATCCTAACTTTGTTAAAGCCTGCCGGCCTTCTTGCGCCAAAGGATGAGTGGCATTGTGCGACAACACATAATCAAACATTTGCCTGGCTTTCCCGACGTCCCCTTTGCTCAAATACGCCCATCCTAACACGGCCTGCGCCTGGTCTTCCTGGACCAATGATGGTTGATTTGTTTCAACCAAATAAATGGCCTGATCATAAAATCGATGGGCATAAAGCTCTTCGGCAAAAAACACCAAAATACGTTTCATATTATACCGTTTCTTAAAAAGAGTATCCATCACTTGCTGATATTTATCCTTTTGATGGTCCAGAAGATAGCTCATGGCCAAATATTGCAGGATAGAAACGTCGAAGGGGCTTAGATAAACGGCCTTTTCAAGATATTGAATGGCTTTAGAGTATTCCCCCTGCCGATAATGGGCCTCGCCCAACAGCCGATATCCGTCGATGTTTTCAGGGTCGTGTGTGACGACGTCCTCAAGCCCCTTTAACCCTTCATCAATTTTGCCTGTTTCCAATTCACAAACAGCTAACTCAACACGCGCCTCGAAATTTTCGGGATTGAACTCCACTGCCTGTTCTAAATATTTGTTGGCTTGAATGTAATCGCCTTGGGCGTGATAAATATTCCCTAACCGTTTGATCCACAAACTCTTTTTAGCGGGTGATTGCTGACGATCAATCATGGATTGGACGGCGTCACGGTCGTCATTATATTTCATTAATAGCTGCTCGAAGGCGATGGATGGCCGGCTCTCTTTCTGGGCCACCCGGCCCAACAGATGCTGTTCCGTCGTCCAGTGGGCATTGCTCCATACGGTAGCACCGGTAAAATAAATCAGGAGTAAACTGAAAAATATTTTTTGCCAACGGGATTGCAGATGGACCAGAATGGTCGCTAGGATTAACACAAGCCCTAATGAAGAAAAATAAAGAAAATGCTCCGACAGATAGGGGCCGATCTTCATCAACATCCGTCGCGTAATGAATAAAGATAATGACCCAATCATTAACCACAGCCAGCCCAAGATTAACGCTTTTCTAGCATCCGTAAGTGTTGGCTTGATGGCCCACACCCGATAACTCCCGGCGCCCAAGAGTGTCAATCCGATCAAAATCAGAACATGATGGACCCCGGGTATTTGCCACGCGAGAGAGAACATTGTCCACGGGAAAAGAAATCGCATGTTATATTCGAGGCTTAAAAGAAGCCAATCGGCCAGGGCCTTCAAAGATAAATGGTGTAATTGCGGGTCACGGATGATCGGATAAAAATTTAAGCGAAAGAGATAATAACTCAATGCCAACAAAAAAAGAGCGATGAGCCCCAGCTTTATCCGCCGATGATTGATTGTTGCAGGATGAACCATGCTTAAACAACCTGCGAATAAAGGCAATAAAAGGCTCGCTTCTCTTGATAAAAGAGCGGCCGTGAATCCCAGGATGATGAATAGAAACCAGGCAGGATTAGTTCCTGCTGATCCATAGCGCCAGAATCCGATCAAGCAAGCTAAAGAAAAGAATGTTTGCAATAAATCGGCGCGGCCGGAGATGTAATTCACGGCCCATTCGTTAGTGGGCAGCACGCTAAATAATAAGCCTGCGATCAACGCTAACGAGCGTTGCTGAAATATCAGCCACAATAAATAATAAATCAGCCAGGCATTCGCCGCGTGAATGAGCACATTGACCACTCGAAATCCCCAGGGGGCCAGCCCGGTCAATTGGGCATTGAGTGCCAAGGATAAATGCACGAGCGGCCGGTAATATCCTAAATTTTCGGCGGTGGCACCCGATGCTGGGTCCGATCCTTTAGCGGCCGACGCTTTAAAAGCATCAAAAAAATCCCGCGACCAAACGGTCTTGATTAATTCAGGCTGTTGAATGACAGGGTTTTGTTCGACCACCACATGCGCGTCGAGAATGTATTCACTGTTCAAGCCCAATGAGTAGATGATGCAATTAAGCAAAACGAAAAAAACGAACGTGGCAGCAGGAGAAGACGTTAGGCGTGGGGGAATCAAGGATGTTCCTCAAAAAATTTAAGCCGTTGGTGGGCGACGCGGTCTAATCTCTCGTCTGATCCGGCAGCCAACGAACGATCAAAGTACTCTTTGGCCAGCCCGTGCTTTTCTTGCATATCATAAATAACGGCCAAGTTGTGAAGGGCGCCTTTGTATTGCGGATTAAACTCAATGGCCCGTTGAAAGGCGGCGACGGCGTTGTCCCATTGTTCAATCATAAAATACATCACCCCTAAGCTATAAAATAATTGGGCGTTTTGGGCGTCGGTTTGGGAACGGGTGTTGTAATAAGCGATGATCTTATTGCACAGGATTTTTAAATTGCCTTTATAAAGTTCTTTTAAATTTCCCGGGTCTCTGACTTGAGCATATTGTTCAAAACTCTCCCACACTTTATCCTGGGCTGCCAATGCTGTTGCCAATCCGATCCTGTATTTGGCATTCCAGGGTTCTTCGTCGGCCAATTGCCTAAATTCCTTCTCCGCCTTTTCCGGAAGATTAGAGATCCCGTAAGCCGTGGCCAATGTTGAGCGCACCCTGTTATTGTTCGGATTGTGCTTCAATGATTCTTTGTACATCGCGAGTTGTTGGCGGTTATAAAAATTCTGCTGCAGCCCCATCAAAAAAATAAACAAATAAAAAGCCGCGCCTAAAATTTTGGCCGAAGATGATTGAAGGACTCCGCGCTGCTGCAGATGATGCATTGACCAGCGGAAAAACAACACAAACACCGTAAACACGGCCAGAGAGGGAATATACATAAAATGGTCGGCGGCAGAGATGTAATCGCGGGACACGCGGATGGGAACAAATTGGGCAACCGGGAAAAAATTAATCACAACCCAGCTCACAAGGAAAATATTTTTCCCGTCGCGCAGGGCTTCTTTGATCGGCCGGTAACATAAAGCCGCCGTGATGAACCCTGCCCAAATCATCAATGTGATCCAAACACCCGGAGACATCAAATGCTCAAACACTCGAGCTGAACGATCATAGTAGAGCTCTAAAGGACAAAGCGCGTGCCACAGATAAATCAGGAACTCTTGCAGGAATGTGAGAACGGCCAGGATATTTTCCGTCAACGGATACCACTGGAAAGCGCTGGTGAGGCCTAACTTCTGGCGGATCACCGCATAGAGGACAAGGGCGGCATAATAAGGAACAATTTCTTTCGCCCCAAGACAGCGAATCAACGGCTTTTTCTCCACAAACAATAAATAACTGATCAAAACAAACGGAAGCATCGCGCCCGATTCTTTGCTTAAGAGGCTAAGCACAAAGAACACAAGCGATCCTGCGTAGACTAACGTTTTCCGTTGATTCTCCTGACGGGAAAGCAAAAACCAATAAAAACTCCAGAAGAAAAAGACGGCGCACAAAAGGATCGACCGGCCCGGGATATTCGCCACCGCTTCCGCGTGGATTGGATGAATGACAAAAAGGGCCGCGACACAAAGGGCCAACATTGTGTTGTTCCATAATTGGCGGATGACCCAATAGATGCCTAAGGCGGACAAGACATGCAACAGAAGATTGGTGAAATTGTAAACAAAGGGGTTAAGCCCGAAGAGATGATATTCGATCATGAAGCTAACAGCCACCAACGGCCGATAAAAGACGTTGGCGTCAAAGAAACATTTGGTAAAGATATTCTTAAGCCCGGAGAGGTGCCGAATGTCTTGGTTGTGAACGATGGAGACGTAATCATCCATTGTTTTAAAGGGCGTGAATAGCGTCAAGCGATAAAGGGATAAGCCTAAAACGAATAAAAGAAGGAAAACGCACAAAGACGACTGATGGAATGGGACAGAATGTTTATTCATGAGTAAAAGCTGGCGACCAGAGTTGAACTGGTGACCCGCGCATTACGAATGCGCTGCTCTACCAACTGAGCTACGCCAGCAAATTTCTTTAATGATCTAAGAAAGATTTGCTGAAGTCCCTTTAGGGACGCCAGCAAAGATCATTCCCAAAAACTGAATTATTGTCCTACCTCCGCCAAACATCTTGGCGGACTCGCCACGCGTTGTGCCTGCCTGCCGGCAGGCAGGGCGGAAGCATGGCCTTTATTTTATTTCGATTCAATTCTGTTGTACAGAAAAAACTGGAGAAGATATTTTTGCACGTAAGGTATCAAAAAGAATATTGGCGATGATTTGATGCCCCAGAATGGTGGGGTGAAAATAATCCATCAAGATATCCTCAGGCGGATATTTCTGTAAACCTGACAAATCAATTGCTCCTGGACGGACGTAATCGTCAGGCCCAAGATTCTTAATGATGGTTTGGTCCTTCCCTGCCAAAAATCGGACATCTTTGACATTCATCAACAAATCCTGGGGGCGTTCATAATATCGGGAAAAGTCCGTGTAAAGAGGATTGATCGCCATAAATTCTCCCCCCTGTTCTTTAGTTATCCTTTCTATCTCTTGGATGTTGAATGCAAACTCATCCGGCAACACTCTCAATGTTTTCCCTTCGGCAGCGGACAACGCCTTAACCAAACGGACCATTTGAACAACCTGTGTCTTTTCTAAAAAAGAAACGGGCTGTTGAACGAAACGTTTCTTCTTATCCGTATCTCGCCAATAGTTTCCTTCATTCCAGCAGTCATTGGCCCCTAAATAAGTGATCACAAATGACGGATGGAGATTGTTGACGATTTGCTTAAAATAAAGCAATGCCTGATAACTGCTATAAGCCGGAACGCCTGCATTAACGACCCAGTATCGGGCAGGATAAACTTCGTCCAACTTCGTTTGAAGCAAATGAGCAAACGTCTGTTCATCCGTGACACCCCATCCGTAAACCGTTGAATCTCCTAAAAGAAGAATAATTTCTCTTTGCTTGATATCGGGAGGGAATGTCGGACCTCTAAAACCCTGCATTGATACCACGATGGTTTCTTTTTAGACGCCAAAACAAATAATGATCAGGTTCAGCTATGTCGGACAAATAGTCATGAACAAATCTTTCTGTCCAGAATACCTTCGGCTTTAAAAAAACGGTATTGAAGAAATAACATGTACTCTCAATGAAGACTAACAGCAGGCAAATGATCAAGACGGTAAAAATTTTTAAGAAAGAATCGTTCATGGGTCAAATGAAAGAGTGCCGAGGGCCAGAATTGAACTGGCGACACAAGGCTTTTCAGGCCTCTGCTCTACCGACTGAGCTACCTCGGCACAGATCAACAAAAATGAAACGCTATTTTAACCAAGAGTCGACGTGTTGTCAACTCCTTCGCGGTGCTCAGGACTAGGCCATTCGACTTCGCTCAGTCCTTCGGCATTACGCAGGACTGAGCCCTGAGCAAAGTCGAATGGGCTCAGGGTTGACACTGTCCCTCGCTTTTTGCTCGGGATCCTGAGCGAACAGTGAAGGAAGCGGTCTAAACTTGTCGCCGAAGTGTCAACACCCCCCTGGACCGACGAAATCACTCCATCAAATTACTCATGATTTTAACGAAAATATCTTGGGCCAGAGAGATTTTGGGAAGAAAGGCCTTACGGGCCTTGACGGTGAGCTTAGTCGCGGAGTCATTGATCGGGACGATTTTGATGGTCACTTTAGCGCCGTTGACCTTAGCCAGGATAATCCCTCCCCCACTCGCCCCGCCTTCGGTGGGGCTCGCCTCTTCTTGAATCGTTCCCATCATCGAAATCACTTCATGGGCCATCTCCCACACAGCCTGTTCATCGCTGGAAGTGACCCCCTCAACAGTATCCGGGCTAACCACATATCCACCGACGGCCCCGAGGCCTCCGACCACCAAATAAACACACCCGGATAAAGGGAGCAACGCGATTAACATAAAGGAAAGGACGGATGTTCTCATGATTGGCTTAATTTTATCATAGTCATTAATGATGTTAATCATTTTTTTCATTTTCCTACCAACGTATATTGCAAGACAAAGGCAGCAAAAACAATGGAAACCATGGACATGAGCTTAATCAGGATATTGATGCTGGGGCCGGCGGTATCTTTAAACGGGTCACCAACGGTGTCCCCGACCACGCTGGCTTTGTGAGCGACAGAGCCTTTGCCTCCGTAGGCTCCGGCTTCAATGTATTTTTTAGCATTGTCCCAAGCTCCCCCGGCATTGGCCATCATGACGGCTAAGGCAAATCCCGAAGCGGTGGCGCCCACCAAAAAACCACCAACGCTATTCACCCCTAAACATAATCCGACGGCCACGGGTGTCACAATAGCGGACACGGCGGGCAAACGCATTTCTCTTAACGCCGACGTGGTGACGATATCGACGCACCGCGCATAATCCGGCTTGGCCTTCCCTTCCATTAATCCTTGAATGTCTTTAAATTGCCTTCTTACCTCAATGACAACCTGGCTGGCCGTCCGGCCCACGGCGCTCATCGTCAACGCCGAAAATAAATACGGCATCATGGTCCCGATAAAAATCCCGATTAAAACAAAGGGGTCCGTCAAATCTAAATCCAACAATCCCCCTTTGAGCATAATACGTTCTTTATACGCGGCAATCAACGCCAAGGCGGTAAGGGCCGCCGACCCGATCGCAAACCCCTTCCCTGTCGCGGCGGTTGTATTCCCCAACGAATCCAGCGCGTCCGTGCGTTCGCGCACATTAGGGTCCAGCCCCGACATCTGGGCGTTCCCGCCGGCATTATCAGCCACCGGCCCGTAAGCATCCGTTGCCAGCGTGATCCCCAGCGTGCTTAACATCCCGACGGCGGCGATCCCGATCCCATACAACCCGAGATTAAAATTCTGAAACCCTCCCGCAAACCCGAAGCTGGCGGCAATCGCCACACAAACAACAAAGATAGGAAAGAACGTCGATAACATCCCGACAGCAATGCCTTCGATAATGATCGTCGCCGGCCCTGTCGGAGCGGCACCGGCAATTCTTTTGGTCGGGGGATACAAGGAAGACGTAAAGAATTCTGTTCCCAACCCAATCAATATCCCGGCGATTAAGCCGGCAATGATCGCCCACGCAATGCCGATATAAGAAGGCCCAAGGACAAAGCGAACCACACAATAAGAAGCGATAATAATAATCAACGATGAAACAAACACGCCTTTACGCAGGGCGAATAACAACGCCGCTTGCGACGCATCTTCTCGGGTACGCACAAAAAACATGCCGATCATCGACGCCAAAATGCCGACCGCGGCGATCATCATCGGAACGGTTGTGCCTAAAACACCCAAGCCCGCCGCCACTCCCAACGCCCCGGCCGCGACAATCGCGCCCACATAAGATTCATAAAGATCCGCCCCCATGCCCGCCACATCGCCGACGTTATCTCCCACATTATCCGCGATGACCGCCGGGTTACGGGCATCGTCTTCCGGGATCCCTGCTTCGACTTTCCCAACTAAATCGGCACCCACATCAGCGGCCTTGGTAAAAATCCCTCCGCCGACACGCGCAAAAAGAGCTTGAAAACTGGCGCCCATCCCGAATGTGAGCATTGTGCTCGTAATCGCGGTAATTTTATCCGTATCGGCAGGAAGAGGAAAATGATCGTAATACCAATCAAGGCTGTAATACCACATACTCAAATCTAAAAGACCTAATCCCACCACCAAAAATCCCATGACGGACCCGGAAGAAAAAGCCAAACGCAACCCCGCGTTAAGGCTTGTCCGGCAAGCGTTGGCTGTCCGCGCCGAAGATTGGGTGGCGATTTGCATCCCGCAATACCCCGTCAGCCCTGAGAAAAGCCCGCCTGTCAAAAACGCAAACGGAACAAAGATGACAAGGTACCCTTGAGAGGCCAACCATAACAGCAACACAAAAATAAAAATAAAAAATCCTGCCACTCCTTTGTATTGGCGTTTCAAATAAGCTTGAGATCCTTCACGAACGGCTGCGGCCACCTCGCGCATTCTAGGCGTCCCTTCATCATGCTTGAGAATATAAAAAACCAACCATAAGCAAAATCCCAAAGCTACAATAGAGCTCAGCGGCACTAGAAAGAAAATATCAACCATAACCATCCCCTCTTACGAACGATCCCATGTTAAATGACAAATTGGATAACGATGATTATCCTCGGCCTGGTTTACGCCCTTTATTCGCTTTTTTTGAACGCCAGCTTAACTTTGCCCTTCTTTTTCTTTTCCCCATGAGTGTTTCCTTTCTTGAATGTGTTATGAAAACATACTATTTATACAGAAAATCCTCTTTGTTAGCAATAAAACAATTTCTTATTCTCCGAAGTCCTCGATGATCGGGAGAATATCCCTTATTTGAACAACGACGTTAAATGGCTTGAGCGCGGCCAATTCTTCCCGCGTACTCGAACCTGTTGCCACCGCGACGGTCCTGATGTTCGCCCGTTGCCCGGTTTCGACGTCAATGATCATATCTCCAACGTACAAGGCCTGCTGAGGCATTAACGATAATTGTCTTAAGATATGGTTCAACATATCCGGTTGTGGTTTAGGACGAGCCACTTGATCGGCACAAACCACTTGTGCGAAATAAGAACGAATCGCTAAATTGTCTAAAATGATTTCTGTAAATATCGATGGACGGTTACTGGCAATGGCCATTAAAAAATTTTTGCGCTTAAGATCCCGCAGTAACTCCGGGACTCCCGGCAAAAATTTCGTCCCGGATTTTAAGGCCTGCCCGTGATGTCCCCGATAAATCGCCAGTGTCTGTTCGACTAAATTCGGCGGAGCAAATTGTTCGATCAGGTGACTGTCTCCCCAGCCCACATTTCGTTGCACCGTCATGTCATCAATCAGCGGAAGCCCCATTGTATTAAACGCATAATTGAGGCTCTTGGAGACAGCCCTGTACGCGTCTACCAGTGTTCCATCCAAATCGAAAATAATGAGTTTTAGGGGCTCAGTCACTTTTTTAAGGAATAGAGGACAAATAATCCGGATAATGCCAAGCCTAAGCCAATAACACCTTTAAAAAACGTGATGACATCCGGCCACCAAAGTAAAATCAATGTGATGCCTAAAATCAGCGTAAAACTGCCAACAACGTAAAGTAAAAAAGTGCGATAATCAGAAGAGGGATTACTCATTGATGGCTCCTTCTGTTGATGGTGGTGCCACAACCGACGATTCCGTCGGACGGCTTTTCCAGCGTCGGTGCATCCATCCCCATTCTTGGGGATAGCGGCGAATATATAATTCAATGAGTTGGGTCATTTTCGCTGTATTGATCAGGATTGTCTCCTGCTCATCGCGGCCTTCCTCCAGTATCAAGGGGGGCTCGACGATAATCTTATGGGTATCATCCGGTTGGCGGATCATAAACATCGGGACTAAAGGCGCCCCCGTTCGTTTGGCAAAAATGACGGGGCCCGTCGCGGTGGCCGCTTTTTGTCCGAAAAAATCAACAAACACGCCCCCCCGGCTTCCAAAATTTTGATCCAAAAGGACCAAAAGCAGTTCGTTATTACGCAACACTTTTAGAGACGTATCGACACATTCTTTGCGCGGCTGGCTATAAATTGTATTCAAGCCTAATTTTGTCCTCTGGGCGACAAAATATTTCTCGATATTTTCATCTCTGGCCGGGCGCATGATGGCGTTTGTTTGATAGCCTTCTTGAACGCAGCGTAACAGCATCAAGGGGAAATTGCCAAAGTGGCCGCTCACCGCGATGACGCCTTTCCCCTGCCGAAAAGCCTCATCTAAATAATGTTTTCCTTCAAAGGAGACTCGCTCTTTGATCATCGGTGTATGTTCCAAAAAATAAATCAATTCCACTAAGCCTTTGCCCACGTTCTGAAAACAGTTCCTGGCGACTTGGCGGATTTCTTCGTCCGATTTCTCCTTCCCAAAAGCAATGTGTAAACTTTCAAAGGCGATTTTTCTTTGTCGAATGAGGAGGGGATAGGCCAAGGCCATCATTCCCTGGGAAATGGCTTGGACAACACGGTAGGGCAACATTGTAAAAATCCCCGTAAAGAAAAAAAGAGCGTTACGGGCTAACGCCCTTTTCATTTTTTTTATCTCATCGTTGATGTTCATGGCAAAACCAGAAACCTCGAAAGCAGATGCGGTGGGAAGAATTATATTTATTTGTTGAAAACATCTCGTACCGTCGAAAGAAGCATCTTGGGATCAACGGGTTTTGTTAAATGGGCGATCGCCCCCATCGCGATTTCAGCATTAATATCGTCTGGCGAATCTTTGGCCGTCAAAAAAATGATGGGAATATGTTTTGTTTGGCTATTCTGCTTTAAATTTTTGCACACATCTCTCCCCTTAATCCCCGGTAAAATAACGTCCAGAATAATCAGATCCGGCAATTGCGATGTCGCCACCTGAATCCCATCTTCCCCGGATTCAGCTGTTAACACAGAATAACCGCTTGAAATAAGAATAGGCCGCACAGTCTTTAAAAGCATTGCATCATCGTCAACAATTAAAATAGATTGCCGTTTCTGTTGTTCCATGCGCCCTCCCTGCCCCGCCTTGGCGGGGATTGTAAAAAAGATAACGCCTAATGTTATTCCTGTCGACAGCAACGCAGGGATCAAATCGACAAAGCTTGGTGTATTCTCTGAAGCAATCACATTCCCTACCCAAGCGATGGTCAAAATCCATGTTAATACGCTAGAGGCATACTGCAACACCGTCCCCAGCTTCTTTCCTAAAATAGAAAAGATGGCTGCTAAAAAATGAGCCCCGGCAATCACGGCCAGATAAAGGATCAACGTCGATGGATAACTCACGCTGGAGATTTGTTGTTCGGCATACGCACTAATGATCACAGGCAGGGTAAAAAGCAAAACGCGGGCAGAAACAATCATTTGCACCCACAATAAAATCATTCGGCTGATCAATTTCTTCTCCATGCGGCAGCTCCCTGCCCCGCCCTGGCGGGGCTTTTACTGAGTTGAGACTACATTATAGTAAAATTTAATCAGTTAACAAATCGAATTTTTTGTTCTTTTCCAAGACGTGAAGAACCCCCCTAAAATACAGAGAAAACATAGATAGATAAAAATATCCCCAAATGCCGTATAGAGGCTTTGGGAAGAATTCAACACCACATCTTCTTTTTTAAAGCCGGCCACATACGTCATTTTCCCTTGATTGTTTTGAACCCCGCTCGTCAGTCTTCCATACGGATCAATAAAAACACTGACGCCGGTATTGGCAGAACGGACAAAACTTCGGCGGTTTTCAACGCTCCGGAACACCGTCGACTGCACATGCATCCACGGCGCATTGGAATCCTTAAACCATCCGTCATTGGTGATGTTCACTAAAAATTGAGCCCCCTTCTGAGTCAAGCGGCGGGAAAGTTCGGGGACCGCATCTTCAAAACAAATCAAAATCCCCATCACATAAGGGCTCCCCTGGGTCGATTTGACGGGATCTAGCGATAACGTGTTCAATTCAGCCCCACGGGTAAAATCATCTACCGGGATAATATTTTGCAGAGGCTTAGGGATGCCCCATCGGCCCGGCAGATATTCTCCAAAAGGGACCAAATGCACCTTATCATAACGCTGCATGGTTTTCGCGTCGCTTAAAAAAAGAATCGCCGAATTATAATATTGGCCCCCTTTTTGTGTCACAGAACCGAAAACAATAGGGATTTTGACCTTTTGCATCATCTGTTTAACCTTCATGAGCAAATTTAAATCCTGCGGCAAAAATCCCGGGAATGACGTTTCCGGCCAAATCATCAACATCGGCTTTTCTTGGGCCGCTGTTTTAGTCAACGCAATATGTTGATCCAAATTGTCTTCCCAGGATTCCGGGCGCCATTTTGATTCCTGAGAAATGTTTGGCTGGATTGTTGTCACGCTGATAATCGGGTTAACGGACCGATCAGACAAACGATAAAATCCATACATCAAGACCAGCCCAACAGCAATAACTGTAATCAACAAGCTCTTGAGCAATTCCCGATAAAAAACATTGTCCCGGCGCAAAATCTTCTGGACAATCTCCTTGAACACATAATTGACCATCACAATCAAAAAAGAGACTCCATACATCCCCGTCACATCGGCAACTTGAATCAACGCTAAATTCTGATATTGGGCATACGCCAACGATCCCCAATTAAATCCCGTTAAAAAATGTCCGCGAATAAATTCTAATGTCACCCATAAGCTGGGAATCATCATCAATTTGAACGAAATGGACCGATGGCCCACCAACGCATAGGACAAACCGAATAAACCAAAATACAAAGACAAATAAAGGATGAATAAGACGACAGCAACGCCGGCCAAGAAAGAAAACCATGTGGTCAGATGAAATAACCAATAAAAAACAATCGAACAGAACACAATCCCAAAAACGTATCCCGCTCCGAAAGCCTGGCGCAATGATCGTTCTTCCAAAACCCAAAATAGAGGGGCAAGGCCGACCCATGTCAAAATCCACAATCGGGGGGAAAAAAACGGCAGGGCCATCAAGAGAGCCGAAGCGAAGATAAGGATAATATCCCTTCGTCTAAATCCATATCGATTCACGGCGTTTTTGATCGACAACAACATTTTATTGAAAGGCCTCTTTAACCCGCGGGCGGGTAAAATAGAACATAAGGGTTAAGGAAAAGACAATATCCAACCCTGTATAAAAAGCAAATGAGATCACCGGGAATAAAGGGAATTTTAACAAAGATGTCCCAATCTGTTCAGGAAACACTGGGTAAGAATTTTGATCAAATGTCGTGCCGGGGGGGAACATCGTCATGAAAAACTGTTGTTCCTGGAGAAGAGCGATATTTTGAAAAATAAAAAAAGGGTGTTTCCAGTAAAGGCCGATAAGCGACAAGGCGCACATCACCAATAGGGACTTGCGCGCAACTTCTAAATGCTTTAATAATCCGACAGCGATCGCGATCGCCATTAATCTCCAGAAGATGGAGATGGCGTAACGGAAAGGAATGATCGCGGCGGGCAATTGCTGAAACATAAATTGATAGTAAGGATAGTTCAACAGGCCCAGCAACTTATATGCAGCCGCGAAGATCAGTAACGAGGCGAAAATGGTTATTCCTGAAAGTTTTTTCTTTTCTTCGATGGATGTTGGCCGTATCATCGACCGCAACATTTTTTATATTTCTTTCCACTGCCGCAAGGGCAAGGATCGTTACGCCCCACTTTAGGGCCGCTTTTATGGGAAGATGCGACATTCGCCGCTTCCAAAGAAGCGGCAGGCATCGGTGGCGGGCTTCCCATCTGGCGCTGCTCAGCCATTTGAGCGACTGCTTGCGATAATCCTGAAGCTTCATTGTGAATTGTGTGCTGTGGGATGGAGCTAAAAACACCTTTCAACCGCATTGACCGTTGGGCCGGCTGAAGTTTAAAGACCATTTCGACGATTTCTTCATCCATCATGTCGTACATGCGCTGGAACATGGCAAAGGCTTCTTTTTTATATTCAATAAGTGGGTCCCGTTGGCCGTAAGAACGTAACCCAATGCCTTCTTTAACTTGGTCCATCGTATACAGATGGTCTTTCCATTTCAAATCAATCGTGTGCAAAAAGAGCATCCTCTCCATTTGGCGTATTGATTCAGACGAAATCTCTTGCTCCTTGGCTTGATATTGCGCTTTTAATCCTTCAAGAATCGTGGTGCGAATTTCCTCTGCCGTTTTTTGTTGTAATGTTTCTTTGGATTCATTCAAGGCAAAATTCAATTTTGACTTAAGGTACAGGTCTAATCCCTCGGAATCAAATCCATCCCCGTGAATGGAAGAATACGTTGCGATGGCCCGATCAATGGTGATTGTCAATGAATCAAAGATCAAGTTTTTGATATCCTGGCTGTCTAAAATAAACCGGCGCAGGCTATAAATCACTTCCCGCTGTTTATTCATGACATTGTCGTATTCCAACAGATGCTTGCGGATCTCAAAATTGTGCGTTTCCACTTTCTTTTGGGCATTCTCGATGGCATTGGTGAGCCAAGGATGTTCCAGCACCTGGCCCTCTTCCATTCCTAATCGGTCCATAATGGACATAATCCTGTCCGAGGCGAACAGCCGCATCAAATCGTCCTGCAAAGAAATAAAAAAACGCGAGGATCCCGGATCTCCCTGACGGCCTTGGCGGCCGCGCAGCTGATTATCGATCCGGCGGGATTCGTGGCGTTCGGTGCCTAACACATGCAACCCTCCGACGCTGACAACTTGATCATGCTCTTCTTTGACTTTATCGCGGAACTGCTCCACAAACTTCTTTAATAGTTCTTGTTTCTGTTGATCGCCTTCATCACCTTGTAATTTCTGGGCCAGCAAACTTTGCGCCAAATGTTCCGCGTTGCCTCCTAAGACAATGTCGGTCCCGCGCCCCGCCATGTTGGTGGCGATCGTGACGGCTTGATAACGTCCGGCCTGGGCGATAATGTGCGCTTCCATTTCATGAAATTTCGCGTTTAAGACCTGGTGGGCAATCCCCTTTTGCTTGAGCAGGCGGGAGAGCATTTCGGATTTTTCGATCGAGATGGTCCCGACCAACACCGGTTGGCCGCGCTGATGACAATCGTCGATTTCTTTCACAACGGCGTCGAATTTTTCCTTGAGTGTTTTATAAACACAATCGGAATGATTGACTCTTTGCAATTTTTTGTTGGTGGGGATCACAATAACATCCAAATCGTAGATCTCTTTAAACTCCATCGCTTCCGTATAAGCCGTCCCCGTCATCCCTGATAATTTTTCGTATAATCGAAAATAATTCTGAAACGTGATCGTCGCCAACGTCTGATTTTCCCGTTCAATTTTAATGCCTTCTTTGGCCTCGACCGCTTGATGCAACCCATCCGACCAGCGCCGGCCCGGCATCAAACGGCCGGTAAATTCATCGACAATAATGACTTGGCCGTCGCGCAGGACATAATCCACGTCCAAGGCGAAGAACTCTTTAGCCTTGAGCGCCTGAAGAACGTGATGCCGGTATTCGATCGTGTCCATGTCATGGATGTTAGCGACCCCAAACAATTGGGCCGCCTTTTCCTCTCCGATCTCAGTCAGGGAAATTGATTTCGCTTTTTCATCAGCCAAATACTCAAATCCTTCACCAAGGTTGATTTCTTGATGTTTAGCATCAATTTCATCTTTTTCCGTAATGCGCCGGCCTTTGAGCTGCTGAGTGATTTGAAAGGCTCTGTAATATTTATCCGTCGATTCCTCCGCCGGACCGGAAATGATGAGCGGTGTACGGGCCTCGTCAATCAAAATGCTGTCGACTTCGTCCACGATGGCGAAATGATGGCCGCGCTGGACCATCTCTTCCTTAAAATTGACCATGTTATCGCGCAGATAATCAAACCCAAATTCATTATTCGTTCCATACGTAATATCGCAATTGTAGGCTTGCTGACGGGAGCGCGGGTCAATATCGTGTTGAATGACCCCGACGGTCAGGCCGAGAAATTCATACAGCGGCCCCATCCACTCCCTGTCGCGTTTGGCCAAATAATCGTTAACGGTGACGACGTGGACGCCTTCGCCGGTCAACGCGTTAAGATACGCCGCTAATGTGGCCACAAGCGTCTTTCCTTCCCCGGTCGTCATTTCCGCGATGCTCCCCTGATGCAGGACCATCCCGCCGATCAATTGCACGTCGAAATGGCGCATCCGTAAAACGCGTTTGCCCGTCTCGCGCACAACGGCAAAGGCTTCCGGCAAAATTTCCTCAAGGATTTTCTTTTTCTCTTTGCGATAATCTTCATGGGCCTTATCAATCTGTAAATTTAAATCTTCTTTCTCTTCTTTGTCCGTGTTGCCTTGAAAATCTTTTTCCAATTTTTCCAAGGCCTGACGCTTGCCTTGGATGGCCTGCCGGTATTGTTGTTTAAAAATTTGTGCCTTGGCTTTTAATTCGCCGTCACTTAATTTAGACATGGATTCTTCTAATCCATTGATTTTAGAGACCGTCACGCACATTTTCTTTAATAGGGAAATAGACGGCAGAGGGAGATCCTGATGCAAAAGCACTTGCACTTTAGGGTTTAAACCGTCAATAAACCGCTGAGTATTCTTTAAAGCAGATTTTTTAATAAAAAAATCAAACATAATATTTACCATCAAATCCTAAATCCCCCGTGCCGTCCCGGCAGGGACGGTGCAAAACTCTAAACTCTAAATAAATACAAAACTCAAAATCTAAAATATTTTGATCATTTGAATTTTGGGTTTACTTTGGATTTAGGATTTTGAGTTTAGAGTTTTATTTTAACGTTTTTACTCTTTCTTATTTGCCTTCATCCTCAAATACGCCTCAATAAACATATCGATGTCCCCATCCATGACTTTCTGCACATTGCCTGTTTCGACATCGGTACGATGGTCTTTGACCATGGTGTAAGGATGCATGACGTACGAACGGATCTGGCTGCCCCATTCGATTTTTTGCTTTTCTCCTCGTTCCTTAGAGACCAGGGCTTCTTGATCTTTGATTTTTTGTTCATAAAGCCGGGCGCGTAAAATGCGCATGGCCACCTGGCGGTTCTGCAACTGCGAGCGCTCGTTCTGGCATTGGACGATGATTCCCGTCGGAATATGTTTAATGCGTACCGCCGATTCCGTCGTATTAACGCTCTGTCCACCCGGGCCTGACGAACGAAAAATATCAATCCTTAAATCTTCCGACTTGATCTCAATGTCGATGTCATCCTCAATTTCGGGAATGATATCCACGGATGCAAACGACGTGTGGCGGCGTTTATTGGAATCAAAAGGAGAGATCCGCACCAGCCGGTGGACCCCTTTTTCACTTTTCAGCAGGCCGTAGGCCATCGGCCCGGTGATCGATAACATGACATTTTTGATGCCCGCTTCTTCTCCCGCGAGAATGTCCAGCGCTTTTAGTTCAAATCCTTTATTCTGCGTCCACCGTGTATACAACCGCAAAAGCATGTTGGCCCAATCACATGACTCTGTCCCCCCGGCCCCGGAATTAATGCTAAGGATCGCATTATTTTTATCAAATGGCCCGCCTAAAATCGTTTGGATTTCGGTCGCACTCGCTTCTTTCTCCAATGCCTGGAGTTCCGATTGGATTTGCGCCGTCATTGCCGCGTCCCCCTCGGCTAATGTCAGAAATTCTTTTAGATCACTGGCGCGCTTGACGCTATTCTCAAATGGCTCGACGCAACCTTTCAAATACTTTAATTCCCGCATCAATTTGTTGGCTTGCGCAGAATTGTCCCAGAAGTTCGGCTGGTTCATCTCCTGTTGAATAACGGCAATGGCTTGTTGCTTCTTAGGAAGGTCAAAGAAACCCCCTTAACGATTGGAGTTTCCTTTCTAGCACATCAATTCTTTGCTTAATGTCGTCAATCATTGGTTACAGGTTGCCCCTTCGTCAACCCATTCGACTTCGCTCCGTGTCAACAAAAAGTTCATTATAACACAAGCCTTCATTCTCTCAATCAATAACAACTTTACAGCACTGTTATTGGAAACTATTCTTAAGCCCCTTCAGGGCCAAATCAAATTCATCTTTACTGTCCGCCATGGCCCTCGCGGCCCCAGGATCGACAAACCCGTCTTTGACTAGCCGCACGAGCGATTGCTTGAAGGATTGCATGCCGAACAGCTCCCCCTCATCGATAAACCCCTGGATCTCCCGGATCCGCCCCTCACGGATCAAGCGCGCGATCATCGGTGTCACGACCATCGTTTCATAGGCAGGAATACGGCCTCGGCCATCTTTGCGCGGCAGAAGCCTCAACGAAATGGTCCCTCGTAAAATCAGCGATAGTTGGGTGCGCACCTCATCATGCAAATGCGGGGGGAAAAAATTCACAATGCGCATGATCGTTTGCACGGCATTAATCGTATGAAATGTCGTCATGACAAATGTCCCTAGCTCTGTCGCTGTAATGGCGGCCTGCATGGTTTCCTGGTCGCGGATATTGCCGATATAAATGATGTCCGGGCTTTGTTGGGTGACATATTTAAGCGCCTGCGGATAGGAGTGAACGTCTAACCCCAATTCCCGCTGGTTAATCAGGCTCTTTTTATCAATAAATAAGAATTCAACCGGATCTTCAATCGTAATAATGTGTTTGTTGCAGAGATTATTGATGTATTCGATCATACTGGCGATCGTCGTGGATTTTCCGTTTCCCGCCGGGCCACAACAGAGAAACAAGCCCTTGCTTTCCTCGCAAAACAGCTTACACACCTTGGCAGGCAAATAAAGATCTTCAAAATCCTTGATATGGCTATGGACGTAGCGCGCGACCACAACAGGGGTCCCCCGCTGCATAAACACATTGACGCGAAAGCGGCCAACCCCGGGCTCTTCATGAATAAAGTCAATATCAAAATTCTCCTTGAATTGTTTACGGCGTTGCTCGTTAGACAATAGCAAATTGGTGGCGGCCAGCATCTCGTCCCGGCCGATCTCGTTATCGCCAACGAGCTGTAATTGGCCGTCGATCCGGACCCGGGGATAAGAACGTATCCGCAAGTAGAGGTCCGAGGCCCCTTTGTCCACCATCACTTGAAAAAGTTCCCGCAAATTCATGGCGTTGATCCTTTCAGGGGTTCAAAAGAGAATTATTCTAACACGATTTTTTCATCTTCCCAAGAGTTTCTCTCTCGACCGTGTTTTAGGGTTTAAGGTTTAAGGTTTAAGGTTTAAGGTTTAAGATTTAGGGGCGAGGATGACCATATATTTTAAAACATACAAATACAAAATCATTAGAAATAAATACGTGATCAAAACCAGGCTAAAAGCCCGATTTAGAAAAAAGACGGATCCAAAGATCGAACAGATAAACAACACAACCGCAAACCCTAATGCAAAAGGTACAGACAACCGGCCGGATGCAATCGCGCGCATTTTCTTCAAAGGATGATTTTTATCTTGTTCCCTATCGGGGATATCATTGAGGATATAAATACTGGAAGCCCCCAGGCAGAAAATAATAAACGCCTGACCAAACCTTACAACCATCTTCGCCTCCAAACCTTTGCCCCTGTTCCTATTTTGCTCTTCGTTTAAAAACATCTTTCCCTCGCAAAAGCCGATGATAGTTGACCGCAAACCGATGCGCCTCATTGCGAACCCTCTGAAGAAGCTGGAGGCCTAACGAATCTTCGTTAAGCCGCACCGGAATTCTGCGGTGAGGCAAGAAGATTTCTTCTTCTCTTTTGGCTAAGGCAATCATCGGGATATCGATCCCTAATTTTTCTAAGGCCTGACAAGCGCTGGATAATTGCCCTTTCCCTCCGTCGATGACAATCAAATCAGGATAAGATGATCCTTCGTCGCGCAGTCGTCGGTAGCGTCGTGTCACAATCTCGGCAATCATTCCAAAATCGTCGATGCCCTCAACACTTTTGATGCGAAATCTTCGATAATGGTTCTTATCCGGCTTGCCGTTTAAAAACGACACCATCGACCCTGTGGCCTGTTGGCCCATGATGTTGGAGATGTCGAATGCTTCGATTCGTTCCGGTGGACGCGGGAGCCCCAAAACCATTTTCAGCTGTTCCGCTTCTTTGGTATAATTGATGTCCTTTGTTCCCGAATAAAGAGCCCCGATCGCCCGCAATTGATCACGAATTTTAGCGGCTTTTTCATAGTGCTGTGCTTTGGTCATTGTTTCCATTTGTTGCCTAAGAGAACGATAAAGCTCATCTTTCTTCCCTTCCAAAATCAAACACACATTGTTGATGTTTCGACGATATTCTTCTTGAGACATTTTGCCTAAACAAGGCCCTTCACATAAACCGATATGAAAGTCCAAACATTCCTTCTCCGGCAAAGGATGACAAGTGCGGAAATTAAAAATTTTGCGGATGATCGTCAACGCCTCACGGACCAAACGCGGGGTCACATACGGGCCATAATAACGATTCCCTTCCTGTTTGACGCGGGGACGCTCAACACTAATGCGCGGGAACGGCTCGTTAGTGATCACAATGTAGGGATAACTTTTGTCATCCCGTAATTCCACATTGTATTTTGGTTTATATTCCTTAACGAGGCTGGCCTCCAATAGGAGCGCTTCGGCTTCACTGGCGGTTTCCTGATAGTCAATATCATCGATCTCCCCGACAAGATGGTCGGTTTTGGTCAACGTTTTGGTCAGCCGAAAATAAGACTGGACACGCTTACGTAAAGAAATGGCCTTCCCTACGTAAATGACCCGGCCTTTAGCATTTTTCATTAAATAAACGCCGCTTGTCAGGGGAAGCATTCTAATTTTTTCTTTAAGGATCATCATAGAAGAAGTGAATCGTGAAGAGTGAATTGTCCCGTGGAAGGCAAAGCCTTCCCGGAATTTTAAATCCCCGAAATCGCGTTGCGATTTCAGGGGATATCTAGCAAGCCTCGAGATACTCTTCACTAGATACTCTTCACTCTTCGTATCCATTCCCAAATCTTCTGGGCCTGCTCAACCTTAAGGCCTAAACAGATGATTTCATAGAGGACAAACCCTAATCCCCCGATACAAAACAGCTTAACAACTTCATTGGAAAAAAACCAGTGATTCCAGCTCCAGAACTCAAACACGCCGATCAACCCGGCAGCGGAGGTGACTTTAAGAAAATAACTTAACAAGTCGGAATTCAATCCCCCCAAGCGTTTTTCCATGATGTACAACAAAACCAAAAAATCAATGGTCCCGGCAATCGAACTGGCCAAGGCAATCCCCCCGACTTTTAATGGGAACATTAAAACAAAATTTAACGCCACATTAATCAGAAGGCAGGCTCCCGCGACTTTCACCGGAGTCTTCGTATCTTGAAGCGCGTAAAAACTCGTGACTAAAATTTTAATGCCGCCAAAACTAAACAATCCAATTGAATAAAATGCCAAGGCCGAAGCGGTGATCGTCGTCGAATGTAAATCAAATTCTCCGCGCTGAAACAAAACGCGGATGATCGGGTTCGATAAAAAAAGAATAATCACCGTTGTGGGGCACATGATAAAGAAAATATTCTCCAGCGAAAAAACAATCATCTTCTTGAGGGCAGCCATGTCTTTACGGCTGGCGAGCCCCGACAATGAAGGCAAAACCGCCGAGGCTAACGCAACGCTAAAAATGCCCATGGGAAATTGAATAATCCTGTTGGAATAATAAATGGCTGAAATCCCCCCCGGGCCAACGATAAACGCCAACGATGCGCAGAAAGAATCAATAAAAACCGTCAATTGATAAATCCCGCTGCCGAACATGCGGGGAATCAGCAATCTGCCGATTTGCATGGCCCCGGGATGCTTAAGGCTTTTCGGTTTCTTAAGCCGAAACCCTATCTTAAACATCGGGGGAATCTGGACAGCCAATTGCAATACTCCTCCGACAAGGACACTGATGGCCAACCAATAAACGGGTTCGAGAGAAGTATAAAAAGAAATGCAGGCGCCGGCAATCATGGCTAAATTAAGAAGGCAAGGGCTAAAAGCGGAGATGGCGAATGATTTAAATGTAAACAAAATCCCGACGCTATACGCGGTCAATCCGATGAGAATCACATAAGGGAACATCAATTTTGTCAATTGGATCGTCATGGACAGCTTCTGAGGTTCGGCAATAAATCCGGGAGCCATCACCCGAACGATCCAAGGAGCGAACAAAATTCCTATCAATGTCAAGACACTCAGAATCATTAAGGCCAGGATTAAAATAACGTTCATAAATTCCCAAAGAGCGTTTTTATCGTATTTCTGTTTATATTCTGAAAAAACCGGCACAATGGCGGCTTGAGTCGCCCCCTCTCCCACTAAATCCCTCAATAGATTGGGGATCTTCTGGGCCAAGAAAAACGCATCGGCCTTCCAACCGGTTCCCAATAACTTGGCGAGGATAACATCTCGGATAAACCCCAAGACGCGGGAGGCCAGCGTCCCCGAAGAGATAATGGACGTTGAGTGGATGATGGAGCGATGGGAATCCCCAATATCTGGGGTTAAAGTTCGCTCTGGGGCAGGTTGTGATTTATTAGTTGACATCTGAAAACCTATTTGTTAATATTAATCCTCTTTTGGAATCGGAATCGACAATCGTTATTCATTAAAGGAGTTTTAGGCTGTGCCACAACGTAGGACTCAAATCAAAGATTTGCGTAAAAGCCAGAAAAAGCATTTACATAATTTGGACATTAAAACGGATTTAAGAAAAACAATTAAACATTTTCTATCTTCCGTCAATACCAAAAACAAGCAAGAAGCTTCCGATCAATTAAAAATTGTTTATAAAAAATTAGACAAGGCCGTGAAACGCCGCATTCTCCCCTTCAATACCGCGTCCCGACGTAAATCAAAATTTACGAAGTTAATAGCGAACTTAGCTTAACAACAGCCACTTCTAGCGCATATTCCGGTTGAAGAAGACTGCGCTTAATCTGCAGGTCCGCTTCCTGTAAATGCTTCAATCCTTGATGAAATTTCTGTGCGGGCAATCGTTGCTTGGATTTGCCCCAAAACCAAACTAACCCTCCCATGATTTGCAACGGATGGTCCCCATTTTCCAAAAGGCCCGACAAAATTTTTAACGCGTCTTGGGGCTGCCGGCTGGCCATCGCCCGCGTCATGTCAAAAACGTTTTGCGACACTTCTTGAGTCGTTGTCCGCAGTACTTGGGCCTTGGCGGGAAGCATTTTCAAAAAACTTTGAGGAAAGCCCTCATCCGTGTCCAAAATCAAGACGGTCGTTGGATTCTGCATTGCTAAAGATTCCAGGATTAACTTGCGATGGTGATCCGTTAATTTGTGGGCTTCCCGGATCATCACAAGCCGTTGAGAAGCGACAGCCGGTAAAGCCAGGAGAGATTTCTTTAATGTGGCGGGATCTAAATCGATGGCGTGAAGCACTTCATAATCAAAATCGGGTGATTCTAGCGGCTGAAAAACTTTTTTTTTAATCGCCGCAATCTTTTCGTCTTTGGCTGATCTGTCTTCGCCGAGTAGGATATAAATCATAACTAAAGTTACATGTCACAAGTAAAAGCATTTTCTTGTGATTTGTGTCGTGTGTCTTGTGACTCCTTTACCAATCCTCTAATGTCCGCTCGACAATGCGACGGCCCAAATCTTCCACCGCTTCTTCCAAGGCGTCTTGCTCTGAGATCGCGCCCGGCCCGGAAACCAAATAGGTAGCTTCTCCCGTAAACCCCGATTCCACCCAAGAAATTTCCTGTTTGGTTGCGTCCCACATTTCCAAATTAACACCAACATGGACGCGGTATTCTTGCACATCGTCATTATCCGTAAAACGCAACGCGGTTTTGTCATAGCTGGCAAGCTCTCCTCGTAGGACGAGATCCGCTGTTTCAGGAGTCGTGATTTTCAAATACCCGTTAAATAAAAATCGGTCAATGATGGACTTGCGCACTTCGACTTCCAGCAAAGGAAAGTAAACGTTACGCTTGTTCTCTTTGGTATAATCAATTTTATTCTTAAAAGGCTCGATATAAATCGTTTTGATGTGGCTGGGGAGAGTCGATCTTGTCGTATACCCACAACTGAAAAAGACAACGGGGGCAATAGCCAGAACTATTAAACAGAGATATTTTTTCATTGAATTTTTTGATTAAGCTGTTGGATTTTTTCCAAAGCCTTGGCAGCCCAGACTGTGTTCTCAAAGCCATCCACAACGGCTTGATAATAAACTTTGGCCGCTTGATAGGATTTTTGTTTTTCATAAAATTGGGCGATGAGAAAAGCGTTTTGGGCCTCTTTATCGTTGAGGTGCTGGATGTTGACCTTGGCTTCGTCTGAAAACTCGGCATCCGGATAAATCGACACAAACTCTTTAAATTCCTTTGCAGCTGCCTGAGTGACTTTCTGGTCGTATTGCGCGTCTGTAGACCGCTTCGCGTCGGCAACGGCAATTTGATATTTGGCGGCTTTGACCCATTCGCTATCCGGATAATCGTTGATTAATTTTTCAAATTCGTCACGCGACTCCTGATACATCCCTTTTTCCAGGAAAAACAGACCAACCTTATATTGGGACGGTGCGGCCAATTCCCCGTACGGGGCATTTTTAATCACCGTTCGAAAGACATCGATGACATTATAATCGCCTCCGACAACGGCATTCACAAATTTATTTTGGCTGTTATTCCCCTCTAAAAGCTTAATGCCGATATCGTATTCTTTTTTGATAATATCCCGGGCACGCTCACTAAAGGGATACCGATCGATCACCAGTTGATATTGTTTAAAGGCCTGGGATAAATCACCTTGCTCCTCGGAAATAAGGGCAATGTAATATTGAGCTTCGGGGGCCTCGCGGGCGCGGGGATAATGCTTGATGAGCTTATTCAATTCGCGGGTGGCCTCTTGATACTGCTTGGACTTATAAAAATCTAACGCCAACTCAAGCTGTTCGCCCGGGGTGTCCTTAACGGAGAATTTGGGGTTTTCCCATTTATTGGTTTCCGGCGTCCACATCCAAAACGCGAAAACATTGTTTGTGGGGACCAATAAAAAGACTACTAATAAATATATAAATATTATCTTACGTATCATTCCGCAAATTTAGCACACTCTCTTGGCTTTGTCAAATCCATAAAAAAGCTCCTATCCTCTTGCCATAGAATATTTAAGTTTAATTTACCCCACTTTATTATGCGATCATCCCTGATCAATTAAATTTTCAGCCCCGGCTACCTACAACTGTAGATCTACTCGACACGCTCGCAAGAAACCAAATCCCCACTCTCCCATGGAGACAGGGGAGTGCCCTCCCCCAACTCTAACTTTTTTGCGGCCATATGAAACTCTTTTGTAGCCTTACAACGAGCTTCGGCTTCATTAGCGGCTTCCACTTCATATATCCCTTTGTAACTGCTAGATCTCCAGTGAGGGGATTGTTCATCTATAGATTCTCCTTTTGCGAATTGCTGGAAGCGTTCCGAATATGCCAGCCTACCAATCATTAGGTGTTACCATTCGGAACGCCTCCGAATTTCCCTCCGGATTTCCCAACCTCTCCCACAGGCACGGAACAGATCAGGTGAAGCAACGTGGTGTCATCCAAGGGTTTGAAACAGATGGTAGTCTGCGGAACGCGAAACGGCTCATGGTTCTCAAGGTTAAAGGCGTTTCTGTTGCTTTCGTCACAGTCTGGTTTTCGTTGGGATGGGGGGGGACTTAGGCGTGATGGTGCTGGGTGTGACGGTGATGGGTGTGTCATGGGTATAATAGGGGGAAGCGGCTCCCACCGTATCGATGGCTCGGCAGCGGAGAAGCGCCTGGGCTTTCTCTGACAGGGTGTTCAAATTCCACACGACCGCCTCCCCTGCAGAATGCGTGCCAATGAGATTCCAGTCTCCTCCGTACACCTCGTACACCTCCTCCCCGATCTCGATGGCAGGAGGAACCGCAGCGGCCAGTGCGCGCTCAAATGCAGGAGCCGGCGTATCGAGTTGGAAGGTAGGGAAATCTTCGAGGAACAAGGTCAAGGTCTCTCCTGGCAACATGGTGATTGCCGTACTATTCGTTAAGGCATAGTTACAACTGCTCGCCGGGCCGCTCAGGCAGAACCCTTTCGCGGTGTGATCGAGCTTCGCCGCGGTATCTGGGCCGGGAAGAAAGAGGAGGGCTTCTCCGGTTGTCGAACTCCAATACCCGCTCAACGGCGGCCATCCGACCTGCATCGTCGCGAAGCCTGGGATGAGAACAGAAGCGAGGGTTCCATCCATCGACGTGGAGATCCACGTATCGAAGGAAGGATTGTAGTAACGCGTGTCAAAGAAGCGTACTTCATTGAGCGTAATGGGCGGACCGGTCCGGATGATGCGCAGGAGCGGGCTCTTGGCATTCGACCATGCGTGGATCTCGGCCGCCCATCCTGTCCCTTGCTTGGCCACGGCACGCCAGAACGCATAGGTGGCGCTACTCTCTTGGAGCGTGAAGTCGAAAGTATGCCATCCGTCTGCGTAGAAGGAGAGCGCCACCGCTGGGCCAGCCGCCCCTGGATACGCAGTATTGAAGACATAGCCCGTGGGATACTGATGGTTGCACGTGACTCGTCCAATCGAAGCTGAGAGTTCACAATTAAGACTGATGTCCGTCTGCGGAGCCCAGGACAGATAATTATCATTGGCGATGATGGATCCTGGGTACGTTGGCAATGAAGCACCGCTGTTACCATAATAAATAGCATAGTTGGTTTTGCCTTGAATATCTGCAAGAAACGTGATGGTTCCCTGGAGAAGACTGGCATAACTGGGCACTTCATTTCCACCCTGGCCACAGGGCGCATCGATGACGCGTATGGCATTGGCCTGACCACCAAACATCGATAAATCCAGGAACACCGGCGTGGCAGGCCGTGGAATCGGCTGAGGAAGTGGATCGGTGAATGTCACGGTTCGACACGACTGCCATGTCCCTAACGACGCCTCGACGTCATACATCAGCAAGTCACCTGGAGAATCGGAAGACCCGGAGCAGGCGAGCGCAACCGATTCAAAAAACGTGCCCTTGCAGACGGCACCATTGCAAGAGAGCGACGTGGGAATCGTCGGGGGGGTGTTGAGCGTAAAGGTCACCGACGTGAAAGCGGGATGGCCCACCGCATCGTTGGCGAACAGGGTCAGCGAATGGGGGCCGGCAGTGACTTGCAGGGTGGTCGGCGCACAGGACGGCAGGGCCTGCGGCGGACTCTCGTCGAGCGTGTACCAACATGACGCGACCCCACTGAACGCATCCGTCACGGTATAGCTGAGGGGAATCGGGAGCGCGGCATACGTGATGTCCTTTGGCGACTCCAAGGTGATGGCCGGCGGTGTGATATCGAGCGCGATGCTCGCGACCTGGATGGTTTCGCTATTGTTCACGATGTCCTGGGAGTGGAATCTGAGGTAGTTCGTCCCCTCTGTCGAGATGAAAAACGGCGCAGAATACGTTAGGAACGGGACACACGAATTGTTTTGATCAAGACAATAGAGAGTCGTCGCGCACCCGGCGCCCCCGGCATCGGTACACGTCAACGTCACCAGCGCATCCGTACTCTGCCAGCCTTGGGGCACGCTGGCGGAAGTCACGGGCGGCAGGTTATCAATGGTAAAGGCCACGGTGGTTGCGGTTTCATGCCCCAGGACATCGCTCGCCCCAATCGTCAGGTTATGGGGGCCGGGGGAGAGTTGTTGAAGGATGGTGTGCTCACACGCCGGGAGCGTCTGCGCCATGCCGTCATCCAGCGTGTACCAACAACTCTGGATGCCACTCAATGCATCGGCCGCTTCGTAGACCACTGGAAGATCAGCCAGCGGGTAGACACTGTTGTTGGTGGGGGACTCGATGACAAGTGACGGGGGTGTTTTATCGAGCAAGACAATGTGCGACTGGATGGTTTCCAGATTACCGGCGTTATCTTTGGCTTGGATGCGGAGATAATGTGTTCCCTCATTGGAAATCAGCACGGGGGCTTGATACGGCGTCAGAGGAAGACAGGCATTCTCTTGATCGACGCAATAGTCTATCGTCGCGCACCCGGCACCCCCACTATCGGTACACGTCAAGGTCACCAGCGCATCCATACTCTGCCAACCTTGGGGAAAGACGCCGGAGGTCACGGGAGGAAGATTATCAATCGTCAGCGTGCCGGATGACACAAGCGGTTGGCTCTGCTGTCCTTCCGCAGACGCCACACAACGCAAATGCACATTCTCTATTGCATCAAATGCCGACGTATCCCAGAGCACGGAACCGCCAGCCGGGTGCGTACCGATCGGCGTCCAGGCCTTGAAGGTCGGCACGAGGGGCGCGACAAAGCGATCATACGCTTCCACACTTTGTGGCCCCATCGCCTGCTCCAACGAGCCGGTCGTGAAGATCAGCCGCCAGGGATGGATGGTGCCAGACGGGAACGGCTGCACCGACAGCGGATACCAGGTGCCGCCAAAGCTCGGTTGGCCGCCATTGTTACTGACCCCCAGGGGGTGCGGCAGTTGCGAGGCATAGGTCATCGCGAGCACTTGTTCCAGAGAAAGATTAGATTCGGATTTCGAGATCGCCACGCGCGTCCGCTCCTGGTCGCCAAAGGTAAGCACCGGCGCACTGGCCGAGGCCGTGTAGACACTGGGATTGCTGCCGTAACTGTAAGAGAACGGCGTGGGGCCGGTTGAGCCGCCGGTGTAGAAGGCCACCGTATCCCCCCACGCCGTGCCTCCATTAAAGGAGGAGCGTACATCAATCCAGGGGCTGCCACGGTAGAATCGGAACGCCTGCCACGCGAGCCCTCCGGGCTTGGCGCAAGTGACCTCCACGACGACTGGTCCACTGGCCGTCACCGAACAGGCGGCATCGGTGACGGTGCGATCAAAGATGGCGGTGCCAGGCCCTGTCCATGTGGTATTGGTCAACATGCCCAGCGACCCATCCGAATCCGGAGCGTTTTCATAATCCCACCCGATGAGCCCTTGCGTGAGGGAAAACGGTTTGTACACGAGTTCGTGGATGACGCCGCCGGCATGGTCTAGCCAAGCTTTCACCACCGCATTTTCGATGGTACAGTCTGCGCTGACACAATCGCCGGTGTGCACCAGATCGGAACTGTACGTCGGGGCGCCTTGATCGGTGGTGGCGTAGTAGATCCCGTACGCCACCGGCGTGCCAGCGGGACGCGTGGCCAGGAAGACCAGGCGGGTGCTCTGATACGTCGTGCCGACCAGCGTCGACTCATACGTTTGCGAAGGAATTTCTTGGCCGCCGGCGCCACAGGCCGCATCGACGACCCGTAAGGAATCTTTGAAGGGCGCCTCGGTCCAGACCGAGGCATCCAACATGAGGTCCACCGGTTCCGACTCATAGGCCAGGGGGGAGGCCGTATCTAATGTCACTGTGAAACACTTCGGAAACGCCGGATTCCACCAGCCGGGTTGTTGCACATCTTGTTCATCTTCATGCCATTCTTCGGCGGTATACACGAGCGGGTCCTGCTGTGCGTCCGTGGCGCCGCTGCAAACCACATCGATGGTCCCGGAAAACAGCCCGGTGCAATTGCCGTCATTACACTGCATCGCGGTCGGCGGTGTCGGGGGGGTGTTCTGTTGGCACGCCAACGTACAGTCTTGCGTGCCGGCCATCACGCCTTCACAGGCAGGGTCAGCTGTACAACCCGCAGCATACAGCGACGACCGACAGATCGGCGCGTTGTCTTCTCCGGTACAGATGGCGGAACACGTATCGCTAAAGTAGGTCTTCCCGACGGCGCATCCCGGAAGATCGCTGCCAGGAAACACCTGATCGCAGGACGCATCCGCACCGCACGCTGCGGCACAAATTTCCGCCACATCATCTCCGCTACCTCCCTGCCAGTCGCATTGGAAGATTGCAAGCGATGAGCACGCGTCCTGTTCTTTTTCATCACAGTATTGCGGAGCCCCACAGGTGCTCTCGGCCGACAGGACACAATCCGTACCGGTCACTTCGCAGGCCCGTTCGTTGAACGAGCCGCCGTGTTCACACGCATCTTCATGCGGCGTGGTTTCATCGCACGACGGGGGAGCCCCGAATGCCTCTTCGCAACTGCCGCCACCGCTACACGTCATCGTGGTGCCAGCACATTGCAGTGACGATTCGAGTTCGCCATTGCGGCAGGCTTCCCCATACGTGTTGCACGACCCATCCGAGCATGTCTGTCCTGTCGGAGATGCCTCCACGCAATTGCCACCATTGACAGAGCACGCGGCTCCGCAACAGAATCCATTTTTCGCAGGAACCCCAAGACCGCAGTCGCCGTCGTTGCAATCCACAAATCCATCACAATCATTGTCAACACCGTCGTTGCACAGTTCTGCTTGGAGACAGGAGACGCACACGTTACTCAGCGGATTGCTGTCTGGTTTCTTGCAGTAATTGCCCGGGCCGCAGTCCGCGTCCGCCCCGCAGTTCAGCACCAGATAGTTCTCACTATGCTCGCCAACGTCGAACTGGCCGTTCTCGTTCGTGTCCCAGTACTCCCACAGCTTGCCCCCGTAGAACCCGTACCCGTAGGGATTCCCGGCCGGGTAATTGGAGAGGCACAGGATGTCGGGGAAGCCGATCTCGTTCACGGGGCCCGTGTACGTCTTCGTGACCGTCACCGCGTTCTCGACCTTCTCGTCGCAGTCCCCGTCGTAGCAGCCGTAGGACATGGTCTGGGCGAAGTTCACCATGTCGCTCACGAGGTAGCCTGATTTCACCTCGCAGCGGAACCACACCTTGTACGTGTCGCCTGCGAGCATGTAGTGCTCCAGATAGCCGTCGTTGTCCACGTCCGCATGCTTCCACTGGTAATTGTTCGCGCAGTACGGGCCGTACTTTATGGTGTCGACGTACCCGGAGTATGGCGGCTCGTTTACGACGATCGTCCAGTTGTAGCATTCGTTCTCATCGCCGCCGCAGATGTTCTCGTCGGTCTGCCCGTCGCAGTTGTTATCCACACCGTCGTGCGGACACACTTCCGTTGTTGGACCCTGCCCTCCGGTGCACGGGCCCCACTGGCCGCTTACGCATGTCTGCGTGCCGAAGGAGCATGCTCCTACATCTGTTCCACAGGGCTTGGTCTGACCGTTCACACAACTGCACCCTTCATCCGTGATCCCGTCACAATTATCATCGATGCCGTTGCAGAGTTCCTGCGCGCCGGGGGTGCCGGTGCTGCAGCTGGATTTGCATTGGGACGTCGTCGGATTGCACCCGTAGGCGCAGTCTTGGACCAATGTTTCCTGAAGAATCGTGTCCTGAAGGGCGCAAATACCTTCCATTGGAATGGTCGAGCTGCAGCCATACTGGTACTGGGTGGTGAGCACATAGACATCGTCATTTTTGCAGTACGGTGATGAGGAAAAACTGTAGTTTTGCGCTTCACACACTGTTTCGCAAGGATAATAGCCGCATGGGTTCAGTTGGCATGCCAGCCATCCTCCACTGATTTCACCGATTGCAAGAGCAGAGCAAAAGCCACAATTCAGGAGATCAAAGAACACTTTTAATCCGATCCCTTCTAACAGCATCGTCCCGTAAATCTTAAACGCCTTGGCTTTGTTAAGAAGGTCCGGAATCTGCTTGACGAGTTCGCCCAGATCTGCGGCATTTTGAATGAGGCTGGCCGCATCATAAATGTCGGTCCCTTGCCCACACTTCCCTAAGATGTTTTGCTCGACGAAATCGCTTAGTGTTTGAGAAAAATCTGCAGCCGTGTCGTAATCAACCACCGCGTTGAGTTGATATTGAAAATTTTGTAACCCATTCAAAATATCCTGTTTACTTTCGCAGACTGTCAGTGCGGCATCTTGCACTAATCCAGTCATATCTCCGAGTAAATACGTAATCGTATGCACGGCAGGATTATAGGAAGGATCGGCTTGACCGTTGAACCACTGCGTAAGTGAGATGAACAGATCATACAGTTCATTCGATCCGGCGCCGCACGCAAAGGAGCAGGGATTGTGGCTATTAAACCAGTCAACGAAATAGCCAAAACACACCGCGCTATTGCAGTCCACTTGGCTTTTCTGGGTGCCAGCATCGGGCGGGGGGGTAACAACCCGTCGGCTTTTGATGTCCACATCAACTCGTCCCTGTGGTGAATACAATCGCAACAGCAGCGTGCCCTTGTCATCTTTGACCACATCACACAAGGCGACCCCTGAGGTGCCTTGCGCCTTATTGTGATGCTGGATCAGATACATGCCGGAGAGTTGTTCTGAAAAGAAGAGCGCGACCGTCATGGTTGCTTCTGGCGTGTCGAGCTGCACCGCGCGTTGGGTAGGGCGGAATCCTAACTCTTGGGCATAGCGATAGGCATCGCGAACTTGCGGATCTTCGCGAAGGAACGTCGTCACTTCATCTGCCGTGAGATGACGAACTGTTGCACCAGAGAGTGTCTGTGATGGAAAGGCCGTGGTGCCGCGGGGTGCCGGTTCTGTGTCAGAAGCCGCGAGTCGAGGAGAGGCCATAAGAAAAATGGCCACGACGAGCGTCACTGCGAGACACCGTGTTGAGGTAGGACATCGTGCTCCAGCTTGACAAATGGGGAGCATTACAACGCCTCTAAATCTTTGGGGTTAATCCGCCACTTCCCAATCTTAGTAGCGCGGATGTGTTTTTCCCGAATAAGTTTACGAACTCTGTATTCAGTTAACCCAATCTGTTTAGCAACCTGCTCTCTACAGTTAAATATCCCCTAAGCAATATAATATAGCCTTTATTTTAGATTGTTTAACATGATTTCACATCATACCACATTTAAAATTTTATTAACAATCAATTCTTCCCTGGCATCATGGAATGGTTTTTCTTTATTTCCTATCTACTCAATCCATTCCGGCTTAATTTTCCAATCGCCTGTTGGGAAAACTTTTTCCGTTGTCAACCATATCATTTGGGGATCCTTTCGACAGCGCTATAGCCCTACTTTCAACCCATACATCTTAATCAATTCCAGAAAGGCTTCGGCGTTGCCCTTGGCGTCGTCAACCGGATTGTGTGTGTGCTTGGTTTTGCGTAAATGCTTAAAATTTTTGGAGGTATCCCTTACCAACCCTTTATAAAGCGAACCTAAATTCATCGATGAATGGCCAAAAGGGTTCTTGCCAAGAAAATGATGGAAATACCAATTAATAAACTGCCAGTCAAAACCATTATTGTCGGATATGAATATCGGCCGCCCTTTTATATTGTCAGCCAGCCATTTATCGAAAGATTCCATGACAGTTTTGGAGTTGTCGAAGTTCAATGTTTCTTCCCGGCTGAATCCCGAAACCTTTAATGCCTCCGGCTCCCATTTTCCCGAAATCGGTTTTAACTTTTTATAGAAAGTCCTTGATAGCGACGGCTCAACAATAATTGCTCCAAAGCAAACCATCGAATAATCGCCCGGGATAGGGCCGTCGGCTTCAATATCGACAATGACGTAGCTCATAATATCTCAGTTCAAGTTATGTAAGTTTCTTGTAGCCGTTACCATACATAAAAATGCACGAATGTTACAGAAAATGGAATGTTCATGCGTTGAAGGCTGTGTTTCCTTATCCCCACGGTCCCGGGGCTTTCCATTCGCCTGGTATGTTGGCTTTATCGTTGATGGCCAATATGACCGGCTCAAGAAACTCGTTTATTTTCTGCATGATCGCGGGAAAATGATCGGTGATCTTTTTTTCCCTGATTTTGCGCAGGTAGGCCTGCCATTGTTTCTGCCTGTTTTTATCTTCGAAAAACTCCCCCGTAAAAACCACCGGATTTTCCGGCAATGGTGTTTCGCGCCTTGAAAACGCAGCCTGCACGGCCTTAAAGAGAACTTTCCCGGTGAAATTATCGGAAAGAGCAAGGGAATAAATATCGTAGAAATCCTTCATGCGGCTGTTCACGAAACTTAATTTGATCATGGCCTCGAACTTTTCCGCGATCATGCTTTCCAGCGAGTAGACCTTTAACCGGGGATGCCGGTCCTCCAGGATAGTCGGGAAATCCATCTCAAGCGGTTGAGGAACAATGTCGTCTCCGAAGCCCACATCGATTTGTAATATTTTTCGCGCCTTTCCTAGAGTTGCCTTGATTTTCAGCCTTATGCCATGATACTCTGCTCCTTCTTTTATGTCTTCTGAATGTACGGATCCGGGATCAAAGATTATCCCGTCAGCGTATTCAATGCGGGCGATGTCCTGAATGATCGCTTCCAGGCCACGGTGTGAATTCTTAATGCGCTGCGCCAGGAAATCAATGTCGATGGTGGGCCGTGAATGAGGAACGTCATGACAGACCAGCAGAAGCCCTCCTTTGAGCACAAAAGAGCCGGAATGCTTGCTGACAGACAGACGGTATAAAAACCTCTCCTGCATGTAGCGTAATAAAAGGGCATCAAAGTCGATGCCCTGGGATCTGGCCAGATTCAATAATTTTGCCTTTATGGAGGCCGGTTTATTTTTGATGTTTTCTATCATCGTTGTTAAATCATGGCGTTCAGCCACGTCTGAAGCACCGGTTTGACGCGGCAGACGGCGGCAAGTTCCAGGAGTTTTTCAATATTGCGGTTCTTCCGTTTCAGGTATTCCGTCAGGGCCTCTTTGGCCGTGTCCACTCCAAGTTTGTTTCGATAGCGAAAGCAGTCGCAGATCGTTTTCTCCGGAGAATAAATCCTGATCTTCTGATTTTTGACCATGATGGTCTCTACACCGGCATGAAACTGTTTTTCGGAAAAATAGTAGAATTCAACCGGCGGGTATTTAATTTTGGGACGCCAGGCTTTCCGATGAATGGCCACAGAAACAACCGAAGGATTGAACGTTGTCAGCTGGTAATAGGAAAGCGCGGAAAGCAGGCAAATAACCCCTTCCGGAACGGCCTGTGCAATGTCAATAAAACTTTGGTGAGAAACAACAGAAACTTCACTCAGTCTGTAAAGTCCAGTTTTGACTTTATTGATAATCCCTTCGTCAACCATGGCTCGGATATCTCGCGGGTGCACTCCTTTGGCAAGAAGTTCGCCTGTTCGCGCGTAGCCTTTATGGGCATTGAATATTTGTCGGATTTTCTGATATTTCTGATTTGTCATGACATTTTTATATGGATAAACTAATAGGCGGATTATAACATATGCCTATGAAACTATCCAGTGTAAATTTTTGTTTGGGGCCCGATAACGCAACCCTCTCTCTTTACTTAACCTCCCAAAGGTGTTTGCGGGTTTCTTCCACAACAACCCCGCTTAAGACAAGCAAGGAGATCAAATTGGGAATGGCCATGCAGGCATTGGTAATATCCGCCAACGACCAGACAATCGGCAATGACAAAACCGATCCGGCCATGACCGCCCCCACCCAAAGATAGCGGTAAGGCTTAATGGCTTTGCTGCCAAAGAGATATTCACAGGCCTTTTCGCCGTAATACGACCATCCCAAAATCGTGGCAATCACAAACGTAAAAAGGCTCACGCTTAAGACAATAGGCCCGATGACAGGGATGTCATCAAACGCCGCTTTGGCCAAACCAGCCCCATTTAAGCCTAATGTCCAGGCCCCGGAATTCACATACACCAAACCTGTCAGGGCACACATGACGACCGTGTCCCAAAACGTCCCCGTCGATGAAACGAGCGCTTGACGCACAGGGTTTTTGGTCTGGGCCGCTGCCGCCACAATCGCGCCACTTCCCATCCCTGATTCGTTGGAGAAAAGTCCACGGGCGACACCATAACGGACGGCTTCCTTCATCGTGGCCCCCAAAAATCCGCCGATCGCGGCCTGGCCCGTAAAAGCGCTTTGAAAAATCAACACAATGGCTTGGGGAAGCGTATCAAATTTTAAAACCAAGAGAATCAGGCATCCTAAAATATTAAAGATGGCCATGAAAGGAACCAGCGTTTCACACGCTCGGGAAATCGATTTGATGCCTCCCAAAATCACAGCGCCCGTTAACACCATGATGACTAGGCCCGTGATCCAATGGGGGATATGAAACGTTTCATACACTAGCACAGCCGCCGAATTGGCTTGGACCATATTGCCGATGCCGATGGCTGTGATGGCCGTAAAAACCGCAAACAAAACACCCAGCCATTTGCAATTCATCCCCTTCTCCAACACGTACATGGGGCCCCCGGCCATGGCTCCATCCTTGGTCTTTACGCGATATTTCGATGATAATAAAGCTTCGGCGTATTTCGTCGAGATGCCAAACACGCCTGTAATCCATAACCAAAAAATGGCACCCGGCCCGCCGGAAGCCACCGCAGTGGCCACACCGACAATATTCCCTGCGCCAATCGTCGCCGCCAACGCCGTCGTCAATGCCCCGAATTGGCTGACATCCCCTTCCCCTTCTTTGGATCGTTCGAAGGAAATCTTAATGGCCTTGCCGATGTAACGTTGAATAAATCTTAAACGAAATGTTAAAAAAAGATGTGTCCCGCATAAAATCGCCAACGTCCAGGGTCCCCAAACCCAATTGCTTAGTTCCCCTAGAAATTTTTCCAACTCATGCATAGGGCCTCCCTGTCCCGCCAAGGCGGGACTTAAATGATCCGTCATTGATCTTAAAAATGGATGCAGGTTTATTATACCAAGAGCCAAAAAATCTTTTGAGGAATAATATCAAAATTAATAGCCCTGTCCCACCCAGATAATAAATGACCACTTGCCAAAAATTGACACTCTTAATCAAGAAGTAGGCCCCGGGGAGTTGATCCATCAAATAGATGCTGGCGACAACCACGTTTAACAGTAATTTGAGGCAAAGGGCAAACATCTGAGCACAATATCCCGAGATAAAGGCGAACGCTAACAGTCCTAATCCTAACGCCACGACCGCACTCATCAGAGGAATCACAATTAAATTGGCCACAAAAATGATGGGAGTAACGATTTGAAAATAATAGGCAATGAATCCCGCTAACCCTAACCACACGGATAAAGAAATGCCCAAGGCATTGATCAGCCATTTGGCATATTGACTGGAAAAGGAAGACGCAATCAATTCGAGCCGGGGCCCTACTAAAATAATAATCAGAACAGCCAAAAAAGATAACTGAAACCCAATATCAAACAAATGAAAAGGATTGATCAATAATAACAGCAGTCCGGCTAATCCTAATGTATTGAACGAATCCGTTGGCCTCTCTAGCAGAAACCCCAAGAGAAAAACAATGATCATGATTGTCGCCCGTACCACCGAAGGCGGCGATCCTGTTAAGACACAATAAACAATCAATAATCCAATGGCCAGCCAAAGCTGTGTTTTGCGGCCGATCGGGAATATTTTGAGAATCAACAGGAATAATCCCGCGACAATGCCGACATTAAATCCGCTGATGGCCAAGACATGCACGGTCCCTGTATGTTCAAACAAGTCCATAATATGCGTCGGGATGGCCGCCCTGTCTCCCAAAATCATCGCACTCATCAAGCCCGCCTCGGCAGGAGACAGATATTGGTCAAAAACGCTTGTCAGATGATCCCTCCAGCGAAAAATAGCGGCCAGCCATTGATATTGATATCCCGTTTTCAAAATTTCGACCGACGCTTGGCGCCCGACGCTTAAAATCCAATAGACGCCCTTCATTTCCAAATAATCCGTGTAGGAAAAATTCCCATCGGAGAAATTATACGGGCGGTGCAACTTGCCTTCGATACGCAAAAGGTCACCGCAGTGAATCTCTTTGTCCTGAAACACATTGACCAACACTTTTCCGCTCTTTGGGCGCCAGCCCCAGGGCGTTTTAATTTCTTCAACCTGCAGCGTAAACACTTTTTTCTTCTTGTTAAAAAAAGACCGTGTTTCGACGTCCGTGGCCACCGTGCCTTTGAGCGTTGTTAATTTTCCTGAATAATATCGCGCCACGTGATGAATATGGTCTCGCGGGAGAACCTCAACATTTTGTGCATAAAGAAAACTCACGCCGATCAAGGCTGCGCCCAGGCAAACATTCCAACAAATGGGCCGATGCCGGCCCAACATGGCAACGAAAAGAAACAAACAGCTTAACGCCACGACGCCGGAGAATGAGGCAGAAATGTAACGATGACAAATAATCCCAATCGCCCAAAACATAAAAATTCCGACAAAAGGCCGTTGGGTCATGGCACTTTCCTCTTTTGGGAAATTTTTAAATAGGGAGCGAATCGTTGAAAATTCTTAGACTTGATTCCTTTGATCGATTTGAGTTCTTCTAAGGACGTTAACGGGCCGTGGTCTTGGCGGTAACGAATGATTTGTTGGGCGCTGGAATCCCCGATAAAGGGAAGCGCGACCAACTCTTCCTGGGTGGCGCGGTTAATATCCACTTTTGGGTACAGGTGGTTGCCTTCAATGACACTAACAATGTTGCTCAGAAAAGGGTATTTCTGCAGGGCATAGTGGAAGACCGATCCCGCGAGAACCACGGAGAGGAAAATCAACAACACTTTCTTTTCTTGGGACGTTAAATGAAACATTCGCTTAAAGGCGAATGGGGAATCGGGGGATTAACGCGAAAGCGTTACACGTAGTATATCCAAGATCAGAGAAAATGCAAAATATTTTATCGGCTGAGGGAATAGCTCCAAACGTGTCCGGCCGGACACTTTTACACTACAATTGGGGCCGCGCGGCCCCAATTGTAGTGTAAACGTTGCCCGCCGGCGAGAATTGTAGTGTAAATTATTTTTCATATGCTCCTTAACTTGCATTGATTTTTCATCTCTCTCCATTTTTAAGGACGACAAGGCCTTCCTTATTGGTATAAGCAAGAAAATACTTTGAATCTTTCGCCTTAAGATATTTTCTGAAGAGGAACTCTTCTGCTAAGCCCTTCTTAATATTTTCATCTTTAGCCTGACCAATATAAATCTGCACGGGACGCTTAGCTTCATTTTCAACGATATCAAAGGAAAAATCCGGTTCCTTCTTATGCTGATTCTTAAAGCGTTCCAATTGGGAAACCAATTGTCCCCAAGAACGGTATTTTGCAGACATCTCACGATTAAACTGAAAACTCATCCAAGCATTTAAAATGATACTCATAAGTAAGATAGTAAAAAGAAGGCTTTTCTGATGATCAAATCTCTTGATCTCTATATTTTTGTAGGAAGATGTAAAAGTGATTAAAAACATGGTTAAAAAAAGAGCTAAAGGATAAAAATGATGCAATTGATACGTCAAATAAACGAAAGACCTATCAGATACTCTCCCCAATAAAACAAATAAAAGGTAACACCAAAAAAGGATAAAACTTAATGACCGAATGGGATAAAGAGGACCCTTCTTGAAGGTCTCTAATTCTGAATTCTTGTTGAGTAAACTAAAACGTACTATTCTATAAAGACCTATCAAACAAAGACAAACCAACAAAAGATTAAGGCTGCTCAAAAAAGGATTGGCAATCAGGTCATATACAAATTTTTCCCGCGTCGGCAAATAAAGCATTGGTTTGTCACCGGAATTGATTTGAATAAAAACAGGGAAAATAAGCGATTGAATAAAGAAATTTAACGTAGCGAATAGCTGCTTTATCAGAATAAACCCGTCAAACTTTATCGCCTTGCTAAAAATTTCAACACGCGAATGAACAAAATAATCCATAAAATTGGCAACAAAATAACTGACCGCAGGGATACAGAGTAGGGAAACGGATTTTCGCAGGCCATGCCCTCTACTCTCCTCTTTGCTTACACTTTTCAACAGAAACATGACAAACACAATGTTGACCAAAATAGAAAATTCATAAGTCAAACACCCCAATGTAAGGAATAAAACCGCTAACGATAAATGCCGTTGAGCATTTTGGGGGAAGTGCAGAAAAGAAATAAAATGCTGCAAAGATTGAAGAATAAGAATCAAAGCCAGAAGATATCCGTTTACATGATGCCAAATGACCATCTCTTGGCTTAGAGCCGTGACCGAAAAATTTAATAAAAATAGCACCAAGATAAGATTTGGAGCTATAGCCTTAAATAAACGTAACAGCTGGCCAATCAAAATCAGATGAAAGATTATCCCCAGCATCTGCCAATAGATAAAGTTATAACCAAAAAATAATTCTTCAAGGCTTAACAACAAAAAGAAAATAGGCCGGAAAAGAAGTTGGTCACCACCCGACAAAAACATGTTGCGATTGTAGGAGAGACTGAAGGCAAGTTTATCGAAAAAATGATCGAAAGCTGACGTTTGGATAAGATAAGTAAGCTGATCTGCCCGAGCGACATGAAACAAAGAAGGGAAGTAAACCACGCAATTGGCTAACAGAAGAATTACAAGACCAATCCAATATTTATTTTGGGACTCACTATTATCTTTGTCAGAATTTATTTGTATCTTATCTCCTCCCATAAGCTCCATATGATGGTTATATTAGCCTTGATGATATAGGGATTGCCGACAGTTGTCCAAGTGGTAGGCGTTGTAATATTCGTAGTAACATCGGTGGCGAGAGCTAATGGACAAAAGATAAAGAGAAAAAAGGTTAAAAGTCCGAAAACAATCTCGCGCTTTCGCTCAAAACCTTTTCTAATTGAATTAAGGAATGAATACATAGTTTTCCGCAAAAATAAAGCCAAAGAAAGGAATATTGTGGCTATATTCCGAAGAACCTGAATGGGGTAGTTTAAGTTTACCCTAGAATCACAAAGTTAATCAGCTTCCCGGGGACATAAATAAACTTTTTGACGGGCTTATGCTGAACAAATTCCTGGATCTTGGCATCCCCCAAGGCGAAATAAACGGGTCAACTCCCTTTCCCTCGCTCTTCATTATACAATATACCCCAAGTCATGAGGGTTGGCAAAAAAATAAATGGGCCCCAGGCTTACGCATGGAACCCAATCCTGCCCTTGGGCTTCTCATCTTCAGCCATCAGCCGGCGGATGGCGTCGAAGATACGCTGGACCTCTTCATCTTTTTCATCCATCCTTCTTTCGAGCTGGCCTAATTTCTTGGCCAAGGCATTGTGGCCGCTTAAAATCTTCCTTAATTTCACAAACGCCCTCATAATGGCGATGTTGACCTGCACCGCGCGCTCACTGTTCAAAACACTGGAAAGCATGAGGATCCCGTGTTCCGTGAAAGCGAAAGGATCTTTCCGCAACCCCATCTTCTCCTTATTGGATATAACAATTTGTGATATCCAATTTTGAGTCTCTGCCTTGGTGAGCTGGAACATAAAATCACACGGGAACCTGTTCTTATTTCTTTTCACAGCCTGATTGAGCGCCCCTGTCTCCACCCCATACAATTCGGCCAGATCTCTATCAAGCATGACCTTTTGCCCACGGATCAGAAAGATCTTTTGCTGGATCACCTGTACGTCGACGCCTGTACGCATAAAAAATCCCCCTTCAGTTTATAGAACTTAACCAAGGGGGATGAAATTGAACGACGCTATCTTATGATTTAGCGATTAATTTGTCAACCGGAGAATCTTCCCGTGTCAAACCAAAATTAAAATGTCCTAATTTTTTAGAGGAGTTGGGACACGTAACTTTATTTACTAAACAACCAGATTGATCAGCTTCCCTGGGACGTAGATGAATTTCTTGACGGGCTTATGCTGGACAAATTCCTGGATTTTGGCGTCGTTGAGGGCGAGTGTTTTTAATTCTTCCTCTTGAATGTCGACGGAAACATCGAATTTTCCGCGCAGCTTCCCGTTGACCTGGACAACCACCAGGATCTTGTCTTGCTTAAGGGCACTCTCTTCGTATGTCGGCCAGGCCGCGCGTACAATACTCTCCTCTTTCCCGCCGATTGTTTGCCACAATTCCTCGGCTAAATGCGGAGCGATCGGGGAAAGCAATCGAACAATGGTTTGAATGGTTCGATTGATCAAAATTTTCTTTTCTGTCCCTTTCTGATTCACGGCGCGGTATCGGTCGGCGCTGTTCATCAAGATCATTAAGTTACTCACAACGGTATTGAATTTATAATTATCAAAATCTTCCGAAATCTTTTTAATCATCGAGTTACGTTCCCGCTCAATCGTTTTATCAGCCTCTGTTAACTGATAAGCGTGATCCAATTTTTCTCCAAGGGAAGGATTATATTCGCCGGTGAAATGAGAGACACGATTTAAGAACCTCCACGCCCCATCAAGCCCATCGTCATTCCATTCCAATTGATCTTCCGGCGGTGCCGCAAACAAAATAAATAAACGCAACACATCCGCCCCATATTTCTCGATAATTTCATCCGGATCAACCGTGTTCCCCTTTGATTTCGACATGACTTCTCCATTTTTTAAGACCATGCCTTGGGTCAACAGCCGGACAAACGGTTCGTCGACGTTGACCAATCCGATGTCTTTAAGAAATTTGGTAAAAAAGCGTGAATACAAAAGATGCAGGATCGCGTGCTCGATCCCGCCGACATATTGATCGACGGGCATCCAATAGGCCGCTTCTTGTTTGTCGAAAATTTTGGCTGCATCCTTCGGCGAACAAAACCGCAAATAATACCACGAAGAATCAAAGAACGTGGCCATGGTGTCCGTTTCGCGCCGGGCTTTTCCTTTGCACTTAGGACAATTCACGTTGACGAATTCGGCGCAATGCTTAAGCGGGCTTCCTCCTTCACCGGTGATTTTGATCTTCTGCGGTAAAACGACCGGCAGATCTTTCTCGGGCACCGGCACTGTCCCGCATTTGGGGCAATCAATCATCGGGATCGGTGTTCCCCAATAACGTTGACGGGAAATCAACCAATCACGTAAACGCCAATAGGTTGTAATTTTGCCGATTGTTGTTTGTTCCATCCATTCGGCGATCTTTTGTTTGGCCTCTTCATTAGGCAAACCATTAAACTGGGCGGAATTAACCAGCGGCCCCTGATCTTCATATGCTCTTTGAAGATCCTCGACGCACAGATTAGGGGTTTGCGGATTTTGGATGACGATTCGCATCGGCAAATTGTTTTCTTTCGCAAAAAGAAAATCACGTTGATCGTGGGCCGGGACAGCCATAATAGCGCCCGTTCCGTAGTCCATCAGCACATAATCGGCGATCCAAATAGGAATCGTTTCCTTATTGACCGGATTGATCGCATATGCGCCGCTAAACATCCCTTCTTTCTTCAAATCGCCGGACATCCGTAAACTTTTAGGCCGCGCCATTGTCCTTTCAACAAACGCTCTCACTGTTTTTTCCTGCAGTGTCCCCTTGATGAGTTTTTCCACCAGAGGATGTTCCGGAGCCAACACTACATACGTCGCCCCAAAAATCGTGTCCGGCCTCGTTGTAAAAACCGTGATGACATCCTTAGAATTGTTGACGTTAAAATAAATTTCCGCGCCGAAACTTTTTCCGATCCAGTTTTCCTGCATCGCTTTGACGCGGCTCGGCCAGTGACTCAATGTTGTTAAGTCTTTCAATAATGCGTCGTTGTAATGGGTGATCTTTAAATACCATTGATCCAAATCTTTTTGCACGACGGTCGTTTTGCACCGCCAGCATTCGCCTTGAATGACCTCTTCGTTGGCGAGTGTCGTTTCACAGTTGGGGCACCAATTCACCGATGAAATTTTTTTATAGGCCAGGCCTTTCTCGAACATCTTCAAAAAAATCCATTGGTTCCATTTGTAATATTCTTGGCCGCATGTGGCGATCTCGCGGCCCCAGTCGTAGGAAAACCCCATTCTCTTTAACCCTGTCCGCATTTCCTCAATACAAGCATACGTCCATTGGGCGGGATCGATGTCACGCTTGATGGCGGCATTTTCGGCGGGTTGGCCAAAGGCGTCATAGCCCATGGGATGAAGCACATTAAAGCCTTGCATCATTTTGAAACGGGCGATGACGTCGGCGATCGTGTAATTGCGGACATGCCCCATGTGAATTTTTCCGGAAGGATAAGGGAACATTTCCAAGACGTAATATTTTTTCTTATCCTTGCGCATCGTGGCTTTAAAGATGTGCTTATTGTGCCAAATCTTCTGCCACTTCTCTTCGATCTCTTTGATATTTTCGATATGGTAGGCCATCAAGTTCCCCTAAAATTCAAAAGGGAATAACCTTGCGCTGCAGGTATTCCCTTTCGGTATTGTACTATAAAACGTTATTTACGCGAGAAGCTTTTCTTTCTTGCGGATGACGACATCCGGCGCGTTTAAGGAACCTTGTTCCACCGTCATCGTGTGATAGGTCGTATCCAACTTGTAATAATCAGCACCTCGTTCAATATATTGAGCGTCGATGCGTTTGGGTCCGAAGAACCGGCGGCAGAAATTTTGGGCTTCTTGTGAGTCGAAACAACGGCAGCAATAAACATCGATTGTGATAAAATTCTTAGGAGAAAGCGTGTGAATGACAACCGAACTTTCAATCAATGGCACCCATCCGGAAAGGCCGGCTTTGTCGGGAAAACGAATTTCGTCGCTGCGGAAAATATTCGGTGGGGCCTGTTTTTCCATGCCTAACGCGTTGACAATCTCGTCGAGAAACTGGTAATTTAATGTCAGATCGTCACAGACGCCCGGCTTGCAATCATACAGGTCTAACAACAGTTGGTAACCAAAAACTTGCTTGGTTGGGGGTTTATACATTTTGTTTAGCATCCTTCGTTAAATTGTTAATTTTCCCTTTATACTACAAATTGTATAAGAAATCCACAAAATATTTTGCTCCCGGCACGGACCTCCCTGCCTACCGGCAGTCTTTTGAATGAATTATTACATCAATATTTTTCGCAGTCAAAGTAAATATCATATATTTTCGTTAACGGATTTTGTTTCTAAATGATTATTTGCAAAAAAATGGGAAATATCCTAAAATGAATGCCGAATCAGAAGGAAACACGATGAACATTCTTGTCAATGGCCACCCAAAAGACTTCCCCGAAGCCCACAATTTAAAAAACATCATTGAACAATTGTGCGCCCAGACGTCGCGTGTCATGGCCGAGGTCAATGGAAAGATTATCCGTAGTCCGCAATGGGAATCAACGCCTCTTAAAGACGGCGATAAAATTGAATTAGTGAGCTTTGTGGGCGGGGGATGAATTAGTCGCTCATCACTAGACTCTCGTCTCTCCAGCGACCAGAGACGAGAGACAAGCGACATTGAATATATGTCAACAACACAAACCGACCAATCTGAAACTCTTCAAGATACGCCTCTGGTGATCGCCAAGAAATCATTCACCAATCGCTTTCTTTTAGGCACAGGAAAATTCAAAAATAAGATCGACCTGCGCGACAGTATCTTGGCCTCACAGACACAGCTGGTAACCGTGGCCCTGCGCCGCATTGATCTCGAACGTCACGAAGAAAATATTCTGGAATATATCCCTGAAAATGTGACGCTCATGACCAATACATCCGGCGCGCGCAATGCCAAAGAGGCCATCCGCATCGCCCATTTAGCCCGCGAATCAGGTTGCGGATTGTGGATCAAAATCGAGGTGATTAACGACAGCAAATATCTTTTGCCCGATAACGAAGAAACCGTTAAAGCCACCGAAACCCTGGCCAAGGAGGGCTTTATTGTCCTTCCCTATATGTATCCTGACCTGTATGTCGCTCGGGCATTGGTCAAGGCCGGAGCCGCGGCCGTGATGCCATTAGGCTCGTTAATTGGCAGCAACCAGGGATTAAAAGCCAAAGAGTTTATCAAAATCCTCATTCAGGAAATTGACGAAGTCCCCATTATCGTGGACGCCGGGATCGGCGCCCCTTCGCAAGCTGCCGAAGCCATGGAAATGGGCGCCGATGCCATTCTAGCCAACACTGCTGTGGCGGCCGCTGGACATCCGGCCGAGTTGGCCCAAGCGTTCCACTTAGCGGTCCAGGCAGGCCGTTTGGCTTATCTAAGCCAAATGCCTCTCCCCCAAGATATCGCCAGCGCTTCTTCTCCCCTCACGGGATTTTTATATGAGTCGTAACCCAAAAACAAAAGCTCGGGTGACGTCCCGAGAAATGTTGAACATTTCTCGGGATCAATCCCTGAAATCGTTTCACGATTTCAAGGGACCGGAGGCGAGGCCTCCGTTCGCCCGCAGTCAAACGAGGACGAACGGAGTGCCGCAGGCGGCAGGACCCGAGCGATGATTACCTTATCTGAAATTAAAGGAATTCTCAACAATCCCAGCCCGGAATTCTTAGAAGATCTCGCGCAACAATCAAAACAGATCACCCAGCAATATTTCGGCCGGACGATTTCATTGTACGCCCCTTTATACTTATCCAATTTCTGTTCAAGCCACTGCACCTATTGCGGGTTCCACAGCCACAATCGAATTAAACGATTCAAATTAACCGACAAAGAAATGCATCAAGAAATGAAATTCGTGGCGGGCCAAGGAATCGAGAACATTTTGCTTTTAACTGGCGAATCATACAACGTCACTCCTCTTTCCTATTTAAAACAAGCCGCCGGGGCCGCGAAACATTACTTCCCTAGTATCGCCATTGAAGTGCACCCGATGGAAACACAAGAATACCAAGAGCTCTTTGAACACGGGGTCGACGGTGTGACCGTGTATCAGGAAACGTACGATCGTTCCCGTTACGCTCAAGTGCACTTAAGTGGAACCAAGGCTGATTACGATTATCGTTACGCCACGGCCCAACGCGCCGCACAAGGAGGCATACGCAGTATTTCGTTAGGCATCCTATTGGGCCTCGCGGACGTGGCCGAAGATCTTTTGGCCCTTTATCAACACGTCCATGCCCTGGAGAAAAATTTCCCAGGAGTAGAATATAGCGTTTCGTTCCCGAGATTAAAACCGATCAAGGGCGAAAATTTTGCGAAATGCTACGTTGACGATCGGATATTCATCAAAATTATTTGCCTCACCCGGATTTTATTCCCGCGTGTGGGCATCAATTTATCAACGCGCGAAAAACCGCAATTGCGGGATCGCGCCCTCGAGTTAGGCATTACACGCATGTCGGCCGGGTCCAACACATCGGTGGGCGGATATACGTTAAAATCAAGCGAAGAACAAGACCCTCAATTCGACATCGAAGATCACCGTTCGGTCAAAGACATTATTACGCTTCTCAAACAACGGAATTTCGATCCTGTCTTGACCGACTGGCGACGGATCGAGAATAAAATCCCATGACCATTAAACAATTAAATGCCCTCGAACAAGGGCTTTTACGTTACTTAAGCCAAGAGCAGCTCAAAAAAATCCAATCTGTTAACGTCGGTATTGGCGGGGCCGGTGGACTTGGCTCAAACGTGGCGATGATGCTCGTGCGGACAGGATTTAAACAGATTGAAATCATTGACCACGATGTGATCGAACCTTCCAATCTAAATCGTCAGCAATATTTCGCCGATGAAGTGGGATTCCCCAAAGTGGACGTTTTGCAGAAACGGCTGTTGGCGATTAATCCCGATGCGCAGATTACCATTCACCGTATTAAATGGGCGCCGCAAGAGGCACAAAAATATTTTCAAGGATGTGATTTTATTGTGGAAGCCTTTGATCAGGTGGACGGGAAACACACATTTGTGGATACTTATCACGACAAAGTGAAATTTATGGTCAGCGGTGTCGGGATGGCCGGCTTGACGCAGAAAAAATCAATGACATTACGCAAAATCGGCAATGTCTATATCGCCGGCGATACCCAAACCTGTTCCCACCAAGGCCACCCTCCGATGGCGCCGCGCGTGACCCAATGCGCTGCCATGATGGCCGAAGTCGTCCTCGATTTGACGCTAGGGATCAATCCCCTTAAATAAATAGGGACAGACACTATTTTTCAGAAAAATAGTGTCTGTCCCTATTTTAATTTGTCCCTATTTTAATTAAGATAAACCAAAATTAACTACGATATTCGGCAAAAAGATCCGTGCTCAAATACCGTTCGCCGGTACTGGGGAGAATCACCACAATGAGCTTCCCCTTATTTTCCGGACGTTTGGCCACTTGCAGCGCGGCACAGACGGCGGCACCAGACGAAATCCCGCAAAGGATGCCTTCTTCACGAATCAGCCGTTTTGCATAGGTCATGGCCTCATCGTTATCGACTTGAATGATCTCATCGATCATTTTTGTATTTAATATTTTGGGAACAAAACCAGCGCCGATCCCTTGAATTTTATGCGGGCCGGGTTGGCCACCGGAAAGAACCGGAGACCCTTTGGGTTCGACGGCAACACATTTGAATGACGGTTTTCGTTTCTTAATGACTTCTCCGACACCGGTAATAGTCCCGCCGGTCCCGACCCCTGAAATAAGAATATCCGCCTTGCCATCGGTATCGTTCCAGATCTCCTCGGCCGTTGTCTTACGATGGGTTTCCACATTAGCAGGATTCTCAAATTGCTGAGGAACAAAATAATTCGAATCAGAGGCCGCCAATTCTTGGGCCTTACGAATCGCGCCCTTCATGCCTTCGGCCCCCGGCGTCAATACTAAATTCGCCCCCAACCCTCGTAACAACGCCCGGCGTTCCAAACTCATCGTTTCCGGCATCGTTAATGTGCATTTATATCCTTTGTAGGCGCAGACAAACGCTAACGCAATCCCGGTGTTCCCGGATGTCGGCTCCAAAATCACCGTTTTGTCTTTATTGATTTTCCCCGCTTTCTCAGCCGCTTCAATCATGGCCAAACCGATGCGGTCTTTGACCGATCCTAGCGGGTTAAAAAATTCCAATTTTAAAACGATATCAGCCACGCAACCTTGGCTGACTTTATTGAGTCTGACGAGCGGCGTTCTTCCGACCAGTTCACCGATATTGTTGGCAATTTTCATTTTACTGTCTGTGGCTGTTGGTCCCATAACGAAACCTCCGTCCTTATCAGGATTGATGGGTTAATGATAAATAATGCGTGATTATAACACTCATCTCTAAAATGTGTCAACCGAATTTTCCGGCGGGGTGAGTTGTTGTGCGGCCTTCAACGCGTAATATTTCCTTAAATAGACCATCAAAATCGAAATGGCTGCGGGAGTGACCCCGGGAATGCGGTTCGCCTGGCCTAAATTGGCCGGAGAAAACCGCTTCAACTTTTGGCGGATTTCGGTCGAAAGGCTGTGAACCTGCTCATAGTCTAATTCTTGCGGGATTTTAATATTTTCAATATGCCGGAAACGCTCCACATCTTTACGCTGACGATTGATAAAGCCTTCATATTTGATTTCATATTCAACCTGGTCGATGACCTCGGGCGGGAAACTCTTCAACAATCCGTCATAGTCCGCAATCATGGCATAACGGACTTCCGGCCGTTTCAATAAATCGCTTAATAATATCGGCTGGCGCAGCGGAGAACTTCCTGCATCCCTTAAAATGTCGTTCAGAACTTTTTGGGGCGCAACGCGTGTTGAACGTAAATGCTTCACCTCTTGATCGATCAAGGCGTATTTGGTTCCAACGGCGCGATAATCATCTTCCTTTAAAAGCCCCAACGTGTATCCATGATGCGCCAGGCGACGATCCGCATTATCTTCGCGGATAATCAATCGATATTCCACACGTGAAGTGAACATGCGATATGGTTCATCCGTTCCTTTGGTGGTTAAATCATCGATCAGGACGCCAATGTAGGCTTCGTGGCGGCCCAGGACAAAAGGATCTTTCTCTTTGGCTGATAAACCGGCATTGATGCCAGCGATAATCCCTTGCGCGCCGGCTTCTTCGTAACCGGTTGTCCCATTAATCTGGCCGGCTAAAAATAGTCCCTTGATTTTTTTGGTTTCCAGCGTGTGGTTAAGTTCGGTGGCCGGGACAACGCCGTGTTCAATCGAATAGCCGGGGCGGTTGATGTTGACGTTTTCCAATCCGGGAATCGTGCGGACATATTGCTCCTGCACGTCCACCGGCAATCCCGTGGAAATGCCGTTAGGATAATATTCATCCGTATCCAGCCCTTCGGGCTCTAAGAAAATCTGATGGCTTTGTTTGTTGGCAAATTTTTTAATTTTATCTTCAATGGACGGACAATAACGCACACCCGTGGCCTGGATCTGCCCCGAATACATCGGCGAAAGATGCATATTCGCCCGGATGATCTCGTGGGTTTTTTCTGTCGTGTGTGTAATATGGCAGGGCAATAATTGTTGATCGGCCGGAATAAAAGGCGTACGAAACGAAAATGGGATCGGGCGTTCGTCGGAATGCTGCGGTTCTAAACGTGAAAAATCAATTGTTTTCCCATCGAGGCGGGGAGGCGTGCCTGTTTTGAACAACAATATTTCAAACCCTAGATCTTTAATGTTATCCGCCAAACGCGTGGAATTAGGCTCACCGATTCTTCCGCCGGGAGTAATTTGCCGGCCGATATGGATGCGCCCTTTAAGAAATGTGCCGGTGGTGATCACAACACAACGGCAAGCGATATCCCTTCCTTCTTCAGTGCGAATCCCAACAATCCGGCCTTGCTTGACAAGAAGCTCACCGACTTTAGTTTCCAAGACATCTAAATTTTCTTGGCGACGAACAACATCCTGCATGTAAAGTTTGTAGCGTTTGCGATCGGATTGACAGCGGGACGACCGCACCGCTTGCCCTTTGGAAGCATTTAATTGGCGGAATTGAATGGCTGTCCGGTCAGCGGCCAGCCCCATCTCGCCGCCTAAGGCATCGATCTCTTTGACGAGCTGGCCTTTGCCTACGCCACCGATGGCCGGGTTACAGCTCATTTGACCAATCGTGTCAAAAAAAAGCGTGGCCATGAGGGTTTTGCAGCCCATCCTGGCGGAGGCTAAAGCCGCTTCACAGCCGGCATGACCGGCCCCAATGATAATACAATCATATATTTTCATAATAAGTTCTCAGTTCACGGTTCATAGTTCACGGTTCTATAACTTAATGTTTTTCTGCGAACTATGAACTCCGAACGATGAACTTCATTATCGAGGAAATTGTCTTTTTGTCAAGACTTGCATTCGGAAGGGAAAACTCTACTTCTTCGGGGAGGCGCAAGATTCGCGGACAATCAACTCGGGCGTTAATAGCGACTTTTTGGCGGTGTCTGGTTTCCCATGCATAATTCCATTCACCACACGCACCGCTTCTTCCGCCATTTGAAAGAGAGGTTGTTTAATGGTCGTGAGCGCGACCGAGCTATACAAACAGGCAGGATTATCATCAAAACCAATCAAGGAAATATCTTCCGGGACATTGAGGCCTTTTTCAAATAACGCAGCCATGATTTCCAGGGCCATATCGTCGCTGGCCGCAAAGATCGCGGTGGGGCGTTTCTCCAACCCTAGGAATTGTTCGGTAGCGGTCCGCGCACAGCGTCGGGAATAATCGCCCTCGTAGACATATTCTTTGGGCAACTCGAGATTATTTTTTTCGATAATTTTTTTAAATCCCTGGTAACGATGCAACCCGGATTGTGTCGTCAGGTTCCCCGTAACGGTTGCGATCCTTTTGTGCCCTAAACTCACCAAATAATCGGCAGCAATTTCCCCGCCCAACACATTATCGACAGCGATATAATTGACCTCCAAGTCCGTTACCTTATTATTAATCACCAGGCAAGGCGTTCCGACCGCCAAGGCCGCTTCGACTTGTTTTCGATTTTCAATGATATCAGCAAAAATGATCCCGCCAACGTTATTGGAATTAAGAGGATTCGTCCCATTAGAAATATGAAACACTAAATCCAGGCGCAATGTTTCACAAGCATGCCCCACGCCGCGGATAATCTCCATGGCATAAAAGGAATGAAAAATACCCGGGTATCCGGGAATGACGAGGCCAATGGCATTGGTAAACCCTCGCGCCAATCGCTGGGCACTCACATTAGGCTTAAACTTAAGGGCCGCGACCGCTTCTTCAACTTTAGCGCGATTCTTGCTAGACACGGTGGACACATTATTAATGACACGGGAAACCGTGGTAATCGAAACCTTCGCACGACGAGCGACATCCTCGATGCTCATTTTTTTATTGGATTTTTCGGCCATTACCGTACCACATCCCCTACTTTAATTTTGGACCATTGTTCTTTAATGTCAGCGGCAGAGATATCACTTCTGACTTGGATCACTTCGAGGCGGGCAAGATATTGTGCATCGCGGTAAACGCTTAAGGCGTCTCCTAAACGGACCCCTTCCTGCTGTCCGATATCGACAATAATAAAATTATTTTCTTCATTGATACTGACAACTTTCCCATTAAACCCGGGCTTCGACTTCATTGTCTCAACAGCCTCATTTTGTCCTTGCGAGGTGACAACAATCGGCGGCAATTCAATGTCTTTCCCGGGGGCAGATGCTGACTTCGCCCCTTCAAAACTTTTATCGACATTTTCCTTGATGTCCCAAATCTCGTCAATATTTGTCTGGACCATCGTCTCGGCTTCGTTGAGTTTTCTTTCAATGTTCGATTTATCTTCTTGCAAACGCACGTACGATTTTTCTAACGCACCCTTGGTTGTATTCAATTGTTTGAGCTGATCGCGTAATTGCGTATTTTCTTTGGATAACTTGTCGACATGATCAGAAACAAATTTACGATCATTTTTCGCACGGGCCAATTCTAACGAAAGATTATGAACCAACTCCTCTTTACTCTGGATTTCGCGGTCAACCGATTCCTTGTCTTGTTTAAGCCCATCTAATTCGATTTGTAAATTGGCGTTCGTTTGTTTAAGATTGACGATCTCAACCGCATTCTTGGCCAAATCATCTTTCATGTTGGCCAACAGCACTTCTAATTCCGCTCGCTGACGCAAAACGGAAGCCCAATATTCTTCATCTCCCGCGGGAGCCATTTGAGATGGAACAGGAGCGGCAGGAGCTGCCGGTTGGGCAAAATTGGGGGGCGCTGGCTTTTCTTCCTCTGGCTGAGGCTCGGGACGCTCTTGTAACTTCACAACCAGCTCGTCACGTTCTCGCTGAATCGTCTCAACGCGGCGTTGCAATTCATTGCGTGAATCCGTCAGTTCGCCGACTTTGGCTTGAAGCTCTTCGGAGAGTTGTTCGGCTTTTTTAACTTTCTTTTCAATCTTATCTTTTTCGTCTTTGATTTGAACGCTTTCATCTTCGAGTTGTTTGATCTTCAGGAGGGATTTTTTTTCACGGTCTTGAGAGGCGAGTAATTCCTTGTCAACTTGCTGCTTAGCCTTTTCCAATTCTTGTTTTTGAAGCAACGTGTATCCGGCAAACCCAACGCTGGCAACTAATAGGACAGTCAGAATAAGAAGGCTTTGTTTTGCAGCTTTGGACATAAATTCTCCCTGTTGAGATATAAAGACTATAATGAATATAACAAACTATTAATTTTTATACAAGAATAATTCAACAATTTTTAGCACAATCATGCCTCAGCGGTCAAATTTTTTCCTGGCCCGCGGCAGGGTGACAAATAAAAACGGGACACCCAAAAGGATGTCCCGTCCGCATTCGCTGAAATGTCAAGATACTATTAGATACTATTCAAACCGGATATCGTCTAAGTAAAAAACATTTTGATCGGGGACCACATCCTCGCTGGTGGTCCAGGCAAATCCCCCGCTAATGTAAGAAAGATCTTTGCCTCTTAAATCTAGAGTGTATTGTTTCCATTCCGGAGAAAGAATCACGGGCCCCATCACCACAACGTCGGAATCAGGATAATTGCCCGTAATGCCCCCAATCGTAAATTCTTGGATTTGTTCGCCTCCCTTTTCGCCTTTGGCCCAGAACGTAAGTCTTTGAGCCCCTTCAAGATTAAACCCGCCTTTTCGTTGTCCCCAATTATTCGCCGGATTTAACCAATAAATTCCAGCCCATTTTTGGTCTGTCCGAGAACATTGAGCGTCAAAAACGATCTTCATGCACGTCGACCCCTGGTAACAATTTTTTTGCCAAGTATCATCCAACGAAACACACCGCACGCTGCCCATAAATCCTGACGGGACATAATGATTCTCACGCGCCCCTTTATTGGCATAAATATAAAATGGCTTGAAACCTGTTGGGGCACTTGGAGATTCGTCTTTGTTGAAAGAAACATCCGCCACAGGAATTTTTGTTTGCGTTAACGCGGATGCGTCCCTGGTTTCTTGATTTTTACAGCCAACTAGACAACAAATTAATCCGATGAATAAAATCTTGGCCGGTCTCATGAATTCCTTTCTTCCGATCATTTCTTATCCAAAGACAATTATCGAAGGGTATGGTGAAGGTTGATGAGGAAAGTTGCAGGGATGCCTCGTTAAGAGACATCCCCGTAGACACACAAATTGAATGGATTAAATTTCCCCTAATTCCATTAATGCTTCTTGAGCGGCTTCTTTAGGTTTCCAGAACCATCCCTGCGGGTCCCAGCACTGGGCATAAGAAAATTCATCCACCACTTGTTTATAAGCGGCTTGAGCTTCTTTGCTTTTCCCTTCTTTTTTCAACGCCTCTGCTTTGATAAAAAGGCCGGTCCCGACGTCATTCAGGGCCCAATAAGCAAATATTTTTTCTTTGGATTCCCACGGATACTCGGTCAATGCAGATTGCATTTCTTTGGCTCGATCACTGTAAAGCTCGACTAATTTGTCGACATACGCAACGGCGGACTTGCTATCATTGCCATTAAGTGCCGTCCAGGCTTTAGCAGTCAATGTCGAAGACGAATAATCACCAAAGTCGATGGTTGACCCTGTCGTGATCATCGCTATTTTTTCTTTGGCCGCGTCGGCGGGCTTCCAGAACCATCCCTGCGGATCCCAGCATTGCCCATAGCTATATTCATCGACAATCTTTTGATAAACCTGTTTGGCTTCATCTTGCATGTTCGCTTTACGATAAGCTTCACCCTGGATAAACAGAGCTGTCGCTACGTCATTAATCGCCCAATAAGCAAAAACTTCTTCTTTTTTCCCTTGAGGATACGACGTTAACGCTGCCTGCATTTTTTGGGCTTCGCCGGTATACAACTCAAGGACTTTGTTCGTGTAGGCTAAAACAGCTTCCGTATCGCCGCGCGCTAAAGCTCCCCACGCTTTGGTCACCAATGTTTCCGAACGGAAATCGCCAAAATCATATTCGGCTGCCACCGGTGATGGGACCATGGCCCCTACACTGATTCCTAAGAATAAGACCGTTAATAAGACTCCGACTCTGTTGACTAAACGCATACTTATCCTCCTACTTTTGTTGATTGAATGTTAGACTTTAATCCTAAAAAATTGGGGACAAACACAAGTATACATCATTTTAACTATTTGTGCAATTTTATTCTAGGCCTATAAACCATTGTGCCACAAGTCTTTATAAAGAAAATAAACTTTTTTTAGCTGCCGCATAAAAGGACTTTGCTGGCCATTGCCTTGACTGGTGACCCCAAACCATTCTTCAAAATAGTACCCACCCGGGAAAGGCCCGATGGCATCGGATTTACGGTCATGCATGTAAGGCTCATAATTTTTCCACCATTCATCCATCCACTCAAAGACAACGCCGCCCAACGCATTGCCCGTGCCCCGGGCACGGCCTGCTAAATTTTCTTCAATATCCAACCAATTCCCAAAATGGTATTGCGCTTGGGCTTGCTCGCCTTCTTCCAATGTCAGATGCGGCGCATAGGCGGGGCATCCATACTCGGAGATCAACGCTGGTTTCCCCGTCGCCTCAAAGACCTGCTCCCAGAAAGACCCAAAGCCGTAATTGCCGCGATACACATTCGCCGAGAAGACATCAATATGCGCCGCATGTTTGGCAAAAATATCTAAATAAAGAGTGTCCCCATTACTGACGGCGACAGGATGTTTTTGATCGACGGATTTGATCCATTGGGCCACCTCATCGACAAATTCATAAAATGCTTCCGGCTTTTTATCCGCGTTGGAAGCTACCCCATAGTTGTTTTCATTTCCCAAAACCCACATCAATATATAAGGCTCGTCCTTAAATTCCATCACCATCTTTTTGACCGAGGACAGCATGTTGTTCCGATGTTCGGGATTTTCATAATCCGTCCCTTGCGCCCATGTCGCTCCTGAACCGGTCGCGTATTTCCCTAAAAAATCACCCATGATGACCCGGAAGCCATATTTGTTAAACATCTGGCGCAAGAGTTCTTTATTAGGCTTTCGCGGATCATGATACAAGCGGATCGTGTTCACTCCCATCTCTTGCATTAATTGAAAATCTCCGACGACGGGCTCATTGGGGTCCTGGCGATTGTTGCGGTTAGCATCAACCCAGGCCTCATAAGGGCCGTCAATGAGATTGTTGTGATTCGTGTCCTGGAGCGTCCAATTCTCTAACGTCCCTTTATCCGGGGTCTGCCCAACTTTTGTGGGCGCATACGTGATCCCTTTAATGGTATAGGGCTGATTATCGACGAACAACTGCCAATGATGGTTCTCATATTGAACCAGGCGGATATTCCCTTCGCCGATCGTCTTGACAACCCTGCCCAAACGCATTTTCCGCTGCAAAAATTCGAACGGCGAAAAATTGTCCCAAAAATTCAAACGCACGATTTTCCCCGGATACGTGATAAACACATCGTTATCGACGATATTGTCAAAGCCGTTGTTGACTTCAATTTTCATAAATTTGTCGATGTATCTGATCTCCGGATGCGCGCGCAAAATGTAACGGATCTTGGCGATGGCGGCTTGCCCCGGATACCACGGCGTCTGCCAATACGTCCACGAGACGGCTTTAGGGAAATGCACCACAATGGCATGATAGGCCTTCAATGCTTCATCATACATTTTAGCCCGTTCAAAAATGGTTGCGATATAAAACAACTTAACGCCCCACGGCTCAGGGGCTGTCGCCCATTTAAAATAAGCGGCTTCCAGGTCATTGCTATTCACAAAATCCCAATGATTTCCCTCTAATCGGCCTTCATTTTTAAGAATCTTAAAACGAGGGTTATTATAAATGGAAGCGGTGTTAGGATAAATTCCTTCTCCGACGGCACTCGACAATCCTTTAATGTCTTGAATCACATATTGGTAGCCGGGCGTCCCGACGTTCTCGAAGCGGCCGTACTTGGTATAGTCGATGATCGATTCTGTCCCGGGGGAATCGAGTTGCGGAAGGGTTTGCTCTACTTTATGGAAACTTTTTTGGTTTTCCTCTTCGGCCTTGCCTGTCAAGACATCGATACTCGCTTGACTTTTTTCGGCGACCGACCAATACCATCCGCGCGGGTCCCAGGCCTGGGCCCAGGGATAATTGTTGATAATCGCTTGAAACTCTTGAACAGCGTCTTGCGTGCGGCCCTGGTTCATCACCGCTTCGGCCTGAATGAACAGGCATGTCCCCACATCGTTAAGGACATGATAACGGCTGACATCGGTCCGCGCCGGAAATCCCGTCAATTGGGCTTGCTCAAGAAGCGCCTCTTTCTCATAAAGGCCTAAGCATTGCTTGACTAATTCCTGGACACGCAAAAAATTATTTTGGCCCGAGGCTTCCCAGGCGGAACGCACAAGATCTTCCGATGAAGGTTGGCTCGGCGTTGCGACAACGACGTCAACGACGGCCGGGGCTTCTGTTGTTGGGGCAGCAACCTCCGGAACGGCCGGTTCTTCGGCCGCATTCAATGATTCTTGGGCCGACGCAAACGATCCGCCGCCCCCAAGGCAAATGATCACTAAGATTATGTTGAATCGTTGAGATGGCATTCTGATATAAGTTTACCCGACAATAGCGCCAGAAGAAAGTCCTTTAATGATGTGTTTTTGCATCAGAAGATAAATGAGAATAATGGGAAGAGCGGCGATGGTTAATCCTGCCATTAACAGAGGATAGTCAACACTATGGGATCCTTGAAAAACCATCAGCCCGCGCTGCAAAGGCATCAGATTTTTATCATTCAGTAAAAGCGTTGCCAAAATATATTCGTTCCAAACATTCAACGAATTGAAAATCACAATAACCGCTATTGCCGGCCGGGCCAAGGGCAGGGCCACGTTCCACCAAATCCCCAGCCGGCCGCACCCGTCCATGCGCGCGGCGTCTTCCAAGTCAGGCGGCATTTTGTCAAAAAATGTTTTTAATAGTAAGATGCTCAACGATAATCCGACGTTAATCATGCACAAAATATAACCGATCCGGGTATTGATCAACCCCAAATCGTTCATCAATTTATAAAGAGGAACGAAGCTTCCGGGCAGAGGGATCATCATCGCCGCCACAAACATGTAAAAGAAAAAGTTTTTGCCGGGGAATTGTAACCGGGAGAACGCGTAAGCCGCCAAGGAAGAAACCAACACAATCCCGAAAACAACGCAGGAGGTATAAATCACACTATTGAGAAAATACATCCCGAAATTGCCTTCGGTCCAGGCCTGGATGTAATTATAGAAATGAATGTCCGGGGGGAACAAACTTTTATCGACGAACACCGTTTGATTCGTCATCAAGGAAGACCGGACCATCCAGAACAAAGGGAACAAACATGTCAATGTCACAATCAAAAGAAACGTATGGATCAGGAATCCCTTAAAGAATCCTGTCACTTGATATTGATTGATCGGAATTGAGTCCGCTTGTTTTTTATTCACGCTGATTGACCGTTAGGTTACACTTGTTTGACTTTGTTCGACAGCAATTTAAAACTCAGCGAAATCATGATCAACACCATCCCGAAAGTAACACCCATCGCACAGGCATAGCCAAAGCGATTGGTCCCCGTCATGGCGGAAAGAATCCGCGTGACCGGCACCTCCGTATGATAGACCAGCCCTTGGCCGACCATCGAGAGGATCAACACAAACACCTGCATCGACCCTAAAACGGTAAGGACAATCACCACTAAAATGACCGGAACCATCATCGGGATCGTCACATTCCAAAACGTCCGCCAACTCCCCGCTCCGTCGACTTTCGCCGCTTCATACAATTGACGATCGATTGTTTGCAATCCGGCCAACAGCATAATAAACCCCCAGCCAAATCCTTTCCAGCTATGGACAACAGCGATGCATGTCAACGCCGTGTCCGGGTTGGAAAGCCAGTTATGCACCAAATGATGAAGGCCGATCCTGTCTAAATAGTAATTGAGAAGGCCGATGTGTTGCCCGTCTTGAAACCCCGAATACAGGATCCATTGCCAAATAAGCCCGACGACGATTTCAGAAAGGACGGGGGGGATAAAGAAAACAACGCGATAAAATCGTTTCATGCGGATTTCACGGTCACACGCCAACGCCAGGGCAAACGCCAGAGCATTCTGGAATGTCAACGCGATCAGTGTAATATAAGCGGCGTTGCCCATCGATTTCCACCAAACATCATCGTGGGCTAGTTCAATAAAATTCTGCCAGCCGACGAATCGTTCGATGGGGCTGATCCCGTTCCAGCTATAAAACGACAACCGGAAAATTTCAAAAAAAGGATAAATATAGAAAACGGAGAAAATGATGACGGCGGGTAAAACAAAAGAAAAATTGATGAGGTTGTTTTTGAGTTGGAAGAATTTAAAACTTTTTTCATTCGCCTCGGACATAGAGTAGGAATTGATCCTGTTCCTTAAGGATGTGCCTTCTTCATTTCCCGTTCTTTGATTTCCTGAACTTCTCGGGCCACTTGCTGAGGAGTCTTCTCTCCGATGATAATGGATTGTAACCCCTTGTCAAATTTTTCAATCACCAAGGAATGTTCATTATAAGTCCAAATGGTCGGATGAGTTGTGTAATCCATCCCCTGGGCGTATTCGGCCAACACACTGGGGATTGACGTCAATGCTTCACGATTCGACGGCAAATTCCTTGTTTCAGTCGATAAAAAGGCTTGTTGCTCGGTAGCGGTCAGCCAACGTAAAAAATCAATGGCCTTCTGCTTTTTCTTGGAAATATTATTCACCACAAAAGAAGATCCGCCCCCGCCCCAAATCGACATCGGCCGGTTCGGATTGATCGGCGGAGGCAACATGACTCCGTACCGCAAATCCGGATTCATGTCATGATACACATTGACACTCCAGGACCCGTTAAACCCAAACGCCGCCCGGCCCAAGGCAAAATCCTGTTCGGCAAATTTATTTGGTTTGGTGACAATGCCTTCGGCAAAAGCACCGCGTTCACTCAAAATACGAAAAACGTCAAACACTTTAATCCAGTCAGGATCAGTATACGGGACTTTCCCCTGATATGTGTCCATGACTTTTTGCTCGCCCATGATATTAAAGGCATAATTGGACGCGAAGCAATCCGCTAACCACAATTCTCCCCATCCTGAAACCAAACCGGAAATCCCGACGCGCTTAAGAGCGTCAATGGCGGTTAAAAATTCATTAAATGTCTTAGGGGGTGACTTGATCCCGGCCCTCTCCAAAAGTTTTTTATTATACAGCATTTGGATATTGGTCACGTCGACGGGGACACCGTAAATTCCCGGCTTGATATGATAAATGTTGCCTTCCGCAAAACGATTCACATCAACGGCTTTGGCAAATAGAGCATTTTCCCAGGCCGCATTATCTTTCTGAAATTCTTCCGTTAGATCGGTGACATAACCGCTTTCGATGAAGGAAGCAAAAATTTCTTTTTTATCGAGGATCCCGTAAATGTCCGGGAGGATTCGGGATTGGGCGGCGGCAATGATTTTCTGAGAATAGGCGTCGGAGGGAGCGTAAAGATCAACTTTGACTTTGACTCCGGTCAAGCGTTCATAGTTCAAGGCCAGTTGCTCAAGGGCCTCGTGGCGATCGGTCATCCAATGCCACAGGGTGATTGTGTTGGGATCGTCTTGTTTCTTGGCACAACCAAAGAAAAGGACACAACAACAAACTACCCCAAAAAACTTCTTCATCTCTCCCCCAATCTGTTTAAAAACAAGGGGCGACCCCATCAGGCCGTCCCTTGACCGCAACAAATTCTCGATTCCGGAAAAATTTACCTTAGCAAGCCGGTGAACCGACTTGACAAGGCTGGCTCGGTCTTACTTTAGGCAGTTTAGGGGCAATTGTCAACGACGCATCGTCAAACCATGCCTTATCGCCTATCTGACTATTATCTTTAGGCCCGAAAAGAAAACAAGTGAATTTTAATGTTTCTGCATTGTTGGGAACATCGACGTTTTCTAATGTTAAATCCGTCCAATCCGTGTTACCCCCAATGGAATTGGAAACATATCCAATAATAAAATCGTCGTTTTCGTCAAAAAAATCCACGCGGAAAGCGGCGCTGGCTAACGTCGTAAGATTAATTTGGGTCTTTGCTTTGATTTTAGCGTTCACCACTCTAGCCCGTAACGTTAACAAACCATCTTGACTAATGTCAAGTGTTTGAGCAGCCGACCCGAAATAATCAATTCCGCCGGGATCGAGAATGGCGTTATTGATCGTAAACTGGGCGGCGAGACTTCCGGAAAATTTCACTGTATTACTGACAGCTCCCGGTTGGTTTTCGATGTCCCAATCGGTGAGGCCGTTCTCAAATCCCGTATTTTGTAATTTTTTATTTAATGCTGATGGATCAAGAGGCGTGACGGAATACACAAAATCGTCGTAATACGTGTCCCCTCCCAATGAGGCTTCACTAGCCAACGCGTATTGAATCCCGCTAATGCGAACACGTTGTGTTCCCGCTGGCGTATTTCCAGTGACAAACAACTTACGCCAATCAGTTTGTCCGCCGATCGTATCCGCCAGAGCGGTGCCAATCACCGTTCCACTACTGTCGACGAATTCCATCAAAAGCCCGCCGATGGAAAGCGTGACCGGATTAATGGCTGTCTTCACTTGCGCGGTAGCCCAGATTTGGGTATTGGTTGGGAAGTTGGCTCCCGCCGCGTTGAAATAAACATCTTGATACACTTGGCTAAAATAATCTTGTCCAACGACAGCGACACCAATCGTTTTCTTCGCCGCGACAGATCCGGCAAAAACCGTTGTGTCATCCGTCTGGGCCGGGAAACCGAACAAATCATTCCAATTGGCCAATCCGCTCTCAAAACCCGAATTGATTAAATTAGTATTGATGCTTGTGCCGGGAATCGGATCATAAGAAAAGAGCACATTGTCGAAGCGGACAATTTTTCCGTTCGACACCGCTTCGCCTAAAGTTGCAAAAGCTAAAACGCTCACGCGGATCGTTACCGTTCCCACCGGTGGAACAACGCTCGTGACCACTTTTTTCCAACCATTGGTGACCGTCGTATTTTGCTGAACGGCACAGGTCGGTATCGTTACTCCAGGAACTCCAGGATTGGCAACGTCAAAACATTCAATTTTTATTGCCCCAACCGCTGTTGAAAGTGCAGTAAGGTTTGTCTTAATATCGGCGGCGGCATAAACCGTTCCGCTTTGGTAGTCCAAGTCCTGATAAGCTGGACTAAAATAATCTTGGGTTGAATTATTAATGGTTGTCTTCGCCGATAAAGCTCCGGAGGAAACATCCGTATTGTCTGCTACAACAGGAGAAAACGGCGTTGTCCAATCGTTGAGCCCGTTTTCAAACCCGGCATTGACCAACGCGATCGGTGTCGAAGGAGGATTAATCACGTTGGTGGTTAAAACGGCGTTATCAAAGAAGGCTTGTCCTCCAAACGCGGGCCCCGTAGGACTGGTCTGGTTACTATCGACTTGTGTGGCAAAGACAAATGGTTTGAATCGCACCTTGGCCGTTCCTGCCGGCGCGGTGGCTTTGACATAAAGTTGCGTCCAATCGGTATTCCCGCCGATTTTATCTTGAACAGAGAATCCAGGAATAACACTGCCCCCACTGTTCAAAAAATCGATCTCCAAACCCGCCACGGCACTCGACAGAGGATTAATGGCTGTTTTCGCTTGTAATGTCGCATAAAATGTTTGGCTGACCGACGCATTAATGTCCTGATTAATGATACGGAAATAATCAACGCTGCCCAAATCGGAAATCACGTTCTTCGCCGATAAATTGCCTTCGAAAACAATAGAATTTTGTGCCGACCAGCCCGGAGGTTGCACCGTCCAGGAAGAAAATCCATTTTCAAAACCGTCGTTGCTTAGACTAGTCACACTGGGCGGAGGAATAAAATCCGTCGAGAGAACGGCGTTATCGAAATAACCGGCGCCACCTAAGGCAATGCCGCCGCTTTGCGTTTCAGCTAACGGGGCAAACACAAATAACGTGTATCGGACTTTCGCCGTATTCGCTGGAGCGACACGCGTCGCATACAACAATTTCCAATCTGTACCGCCGCCGATCTCATCTTTGGATGGCGTTCCAATAGGATTATTCGATCCGTCTAGAAAATCGATTTGAACACCGGCACGGGAGGAAGATTGGGTACTAAAAATTGTTTTGGCTTGAGCCGTCGCGTAATAGGTTTGGCCTACGGAAGCGGTGAATTCTTGTTTAAGGGTAGCAAAATAATCAAATCCGGCAATGGTTGTAATGACGTTCTTGGCGGAAATAGCCCCCTGAAAGACCGTTGTGCTTTGGCCTTCCCAATTGGGTCCGAACTGTGTCCATCCTGTCACGATCCCGTTTTCAAAACCATCATTAATCAAAAGCTGATTAGCCCACACATTCCCTGTCGAACACATCGTAAAAACTGTAATCGCAATAAAAATTTTCTTAAACATTGGTTAACTTCCTCCTAAGGATTCATTAAAATTTCATCGTTAAAATAAAAAACATTAAATCTATCATGGCTCATCAAGGATGCCTTTTGCTTACGTGATTAGGAAAACTTCATTGAATCGGATGTTTCTGTAAGACTTAAAGGCAACTTATTAGATAAGGAAGAGAAGTATAGCACGGCACCTGCATATTGTCAAAAAAAAGGAAGCGCTAAACGCTATTCATTCCAATAGGTTACGTATCTTTCTCCAGCATTATTTGAATTTGACAATTGCGGGGCAGGGTTTCTAGCAATTTGCGCGAAATTTTGACCGCTCTCCCCTGATTCAGGCGCTCAACAGCCAACATTTCATGATTAAGCCTTGCCTCTTTAATACGATACTCATCGAAATCCAGGCGCTGAGGATTTTCATAAACGACTTGTATTCTTTTCCCGGCAAATGTGCAGGAGACACTCGCTTGGCCGCGGCGGTCGAATTGCTCTTTGACGAGTTTGGGATCAATCAGCAAATCCCCTTCTTCGCCCCGCACCCCAAAGGCTTGGGTCAACTGTATCAACACAAGCCAACTAGCGGAACCGGTCAAATAATGGTAAAACCCCTGGCCCAACGAATCAAAATATTCCGGGATCCCCGGATAAATTTTACTGCGCAAACTATCCTTGGCCATCCGATAAATAGACTCAATGACCGCAAAGCCTTCGCGCACAAATCCCCGACGGTATAAGGCATACGCATACATCACCGTCATATGGCTAAAAAAAGCTCCATTCTCTTTGGTGCCGTAAGCGAATCCAAACGCCCGGCCTAAGTCCAAATAATGGGGCACGTGAAAATCGGTATTCAACCGATAGCCGCCGAGCTTTTGATCTTTCAAAAAATGATCGACGCTCTCAACGACCTGTTGAATGTCCTCGGGTTGGGCCAGCCCGCTCATCAACGGAAACACCTGCCCGGTCAATGTCATGCGGACATGGCCGTCCTTCTCGCCTTCCACGCGCTGGGCTTGATTATCATAATATCCGTTAAACCACTGATACGTTTTCCCTTTTTGCTCGACGGCAATCTTTTCTTCCCGACGGATGTGCTCAAACATCCAGGCGGATTTGCGGCGCAAATCCTCGATGATATCTTTAATTTGGATCGTTGTATGCCCGCCGCCAATCATCGGCTGGACCGAAGGGAAATATGTTTCAAACAAAAGTTTCTTTTTTGCTTCCACGGAATCATAATCAACTTTACGGCCCAATGTGTCTATCAGGACAAAAATCTCTTCGGCCGCATGGATTTGTTCCATTTGTTTCCGGCGGGACAATGTTTCTAAAAGGTCGGCCAGGACATTTAAGTTGCCGGCATAAAACGCGCTAAACGCAACGCTCTCTCCGCGGTGAAAGGCCATGTCCAATCCATCGTTCCAATCGGCATTTTCCAACCGCACATGGTTGTGTTCGCCGACATTAAAAAATTGCACCAAGTGCTGGACGAGAGTGTGTTCAAGGATCGTGCCTTGATAGATTTCTCCCTGGCGTGTCCTTAGTTTATTGCCGTCTTCGGGTTTCCAAGATGTGTCTTTGGCGTACGTGCGGGTGATCTGCGGGTCGCGAAAATAATGCTGCTGTTCCAACAGAATATCAAAATCGCCTGTCTGCTGGATGTACAACGTCAGCGTCGCCAGCGGCCAAACCCCGTGGTCCATCCACACGCGCGTGATGGCATTACGGTCGGCGATGAATTCTCCCGGCTTGGCGCCGATAATCGTGGCGTTCGTCCCGTCGATGCGCACGCCGGCAAAATTGTTCAGCAACACGCTGCGGATATTCTGCGGCTCGATCAAAATCAAGCTTAACAAATCCTGCCAAATGTCCCGCCAGCCTTTGCCGCCTTTCCCATAATCATGGTCCGGTAAAAAGGAACATCCGTAAATCCGCCGCAGGATCGGCTGCAGCGTCACCCACTGCATCCAACTGTTCAATGATTTGTCCCCTGTGTGAAAACTAATCGCGTGGGTTTTTTCAAACCAGTAAACCTGATTGACTTCTAAGGCCCGATCGAATGTTTCGCCAGAGCTGAACATGTTGCCTGTTTTTTTGACTTCATCGATCGTATTGGCGGCACCAAATACAGCGAAATAACTTTTCGAAGCCCCGGCTTTAAGCGTGGTTTCAGCAAAACGCAAGGCCCCCACCGCTTCTTTGCCGTTGCGTTCCTC
>JAGVNC010000019.1 GCA_020053475.1 Candidatus Omnitrophota bacterium
AAAAGAACGCATTCGTCGCTGGGCTATCTCAGTCCCTTCGATTACGAAAAACGCTCTTTTCCATCTTTACTAACCGTCCACTGATCTGGGGAAGGTCAGGGGAACAGAAGTTGTTCAGTTATCTTTTGCTCTAATTGAACTCTCCGACCCATCGCACCCTGTGACTATCACCATGGCAAAAATGCAGGAAGTGCCGGAAGTGTCAAGATTATCGAGGGGAGAGAGAAAAATTAAGGAATTTAGAAATAAGTATTTTTAAAAAATATGCGATCAATTTTTTCATTGTTACCAGATTCAGAAGCTTTATTAGCCTTTGAACCGGAGGAATTAGCGGGATATCTCTTGGAATATCTAAATTTTCTCAGTAATTCAGAAAGGGGGAGCTTGAATAGGTATAATTTTAGTTTGCATGGGGCAGAAGGATACCCGCAACAGTACCGCGAAAGTATTTCTAAGGCATTAATGGAGGCTTGGGTTTGGCTTGAACGTGAAGGTATGATCGCTCCCAAACCCGGTGAACAAGGTGAGTGGATATTTATCACAAGAAGAGGCCAGCAATTAAAAGGTCACACAGATTTAGAAACTTTTCAGCGAAGCAATATTTTACCTAAAAAGTTACTTCATCCTATAATCGCGCAAAAGGTATGGTCGGCATTTATTAGAGGTGAATATGACACGGCCCTCTTTCAGGCTTTTCGAGAAGTCGAAGTGGCAGTAAGAAAAGCTGGCGGATTTTCTCAAGAAGACATCGGTACTAAACTTATGCGAAAGGCTTTTGATACGACCGATGGAGTATTAACTGACAAATCACTCCCTGAAGCTGAGCGTGAAGCAATGGCACATCTTTTTGCCGGAGCGATAGGGCTTTATAAGAATTCAACCAGCCACAGGCATGTTGTAATAGCTGATCCATCGGAGGGGGTGGAGGCAATTATATTAGCAAGTCATTTAATGAGGTTAGTGGATTCCTGTGGCCAATCTGCCTAAGGTTAAATCTTTAAACTTGCTTAATTTTTTTAGAGAAATAGGCATAAAGTTATGAAGAACAATAATTCATCAAAACTCATCGGCTCTAGCGAATCGACTACCATTGAATGGAAGCCATCGCTGTCGCAAATCCATGAGATCGTCGAGAGCGTCACGGCTTTCGCCAATACTGAAGGTGGACGTTTGTTTGTTGGCGTGTCAAAGCACGGAGAGGCGATCGGCGTTCAAATCGGTAAAGGCACGGTTGAAGATTTGGTCAACCGTATCGCTCAACATACTGATCCAAAAATCCAGCCGAAGATCACGGTCAAAAAGATTGAAGGTCAGCAAATTATTGTGATCGAGGTCAAACAGTCCAAGGATAAATTGGTCTTGGCCGACGGCCGTCCATATAAGCGCGTAGGGCCTTCGACCCGGCAAATGGGCAAGGATGAATATGAGGGGTTGATTCTTGAAAAGCATAAAGCAGAATTAAATTTCGATTCGCGGGTTTGCAAAGGGGCAAGGATCACGGATATCAGCAAAGAAAAACTTATGGCATTTGTTAAAAAAGCCAAACAAGAAAGAGGGCTGGATATTAAATCGAATGCCTCTGTTACGGGAATTTTAAACAGGTTAAAATTAACAAAGGATAAAAAATTTACGAATGCGGCCGTTTTGTTGTTTGGGAAAGATCCGCAAGACTTCTTTTTGCAGGCTGAACTGAAAGCCATTCGATTCCGGGGTTATGATGAAACAGGGGAGATGACCGATTTCAAGACAATCGGGGCCGATGCGATCACATTGCTTGAAAGGGCGGAGAATTTTATCTTTGACCATATCCCCATGAAGGCCTGGATCGAATCGGGGAAACTTCAAAGACAGGAAAAATGGCTTTATCCCCCGAAAGCGATAAGAGAAGCGTTGGCCAACGCTTTAGCTCACAGGGATTACAAAAGTACGGGAAAAGTTCAGGTTAGAATTTTTGATGACCGGTTAGAGATTTGGAACCCGGGCAGGTTGCCGCCTGAATTAACGGTTGAGAAGTTAAAAAGAACTCACGATTCGATTCCTCCCAATCCCCTGATCGCCAGGGCATTTTTTTGGATCAGGTATGCCGAAGAAGTCGGGACCGGAACCAATAAAATCGTTCAATGGTGTAAAGCGTGGGGACTTCCTGAACCGAAATATGAAGAAGCAGGGGGGAGCTTTGTTGTGACTTTCAGGGCATCCAGATTTTCAGGAGATGATTTGGCATCTATGGGGTTAAATGAACGGCAGATGCAAGCTGTTCAACTGGTCAAAGAGCGGGGCGCCATTAGTGTTATTGACCTAAAACAGATTTTTGCTGGAGTGACTCGTAAGACACTGTATCGGGATTTACAAATCCTGGTTGAAAAAGGTATTCTAAAAGCACAGGGCACGACGAAAGGGCGTCGTTATAGTTTTTAAGGATATGGGACATATTTGGGACATTTGGGACATAAAGGGGACATCTAAATCAACGTGAGAATTTTAACGTGCCAAGCACTTTTGAAGGGGACGGTTGGACGGTTGAGCTGAATAAAGATTCTCGCCCGCGGGCGAGAATCTTCCTGTGAGAATTCCGGGGACGCGCACTGATTTCGTTAGACGATATGAAAGGATCCGAAACAATCGAGTTCAAAAAATCCACCGCTGAGCTTAAGGTTGCCGAACAATTTAAACTAAAACCCCGGGTTCCTGTAGCGTTGAAGGATTTTGCCGTGCCCCGATTGAGAGAAAACTGGATCAAAGAAAAGAATATGAAAGCCTTTACATTGTATAATCCCCAAAATGATGCTGAGCATGTGGATATTATTATTGATCATCCGATCGATTTTCAGAAGGCTTACAAAAAAAGGGAACAGATCAAGTCCGGCGGTATGGATATTTCTTTAATTTCTCTTGTGGATCTGATCAGGATGAAAAAGGATGCCGGGCGCGAGAGGGATAAAGTTGATATTAAGGCTTTAACTTTTATCAAGGAGTTAAAAAATGATCAAGAAAAAGGGTCCTGAATTTAACGAAGAAGAAATACGGGCCTACATGTCCTTTCCGGCCGAGAAAAAACTTCGACATCTCAAAGCAATGAATAGTTTTTTAAGGAAAATTCGGCCGGCTAAAAGTAAAAATATCGCACGGCTTCTTCAGGAAAGAGGATTTTGAGAGTGCGTATCATTTTTGCCATACACGGAATTCGAAGTCATAAAGAACCGAATGAATTACGCCTGCAAATTTTTAAACAATAACTTTAAATTTACGCAGTTTAATCCCAGGGGCACGCAAGATTGTGCAGTGGTGTAAGGAGTGGGGATTGCCAGAGCCGACTTATGAAGAGGCCGGGGGCAGTTTTGTGACGGTTTTTCATAATTCTAAGCAGGGGGATGGTGGTCAGAAAACTGGGGAGAAAACTGTGGAGATGGCTGTGGAGAAAACTGTGGAGAAAATTATCGCCATCATCAAAGCGAATCCACAAATTACCCAAAAAGAATTAATGGATAAAACAGGATTGACGCGTCGAGGTGTTGAATGGAATCTGAAAAAGCTTAAGACAGAGAAAAGGATCGGGCGTATCGGCCCCGACAAAGGCGGGCATTGGGAAGTGCAGAATTGATGCGTGATGATTACATCTTCTGTAACATTCGCGCATTTTATATGTGGGAGCGAGCGCGAGAATTTTACATAAAATGAGAATCTAGAAGTTGGCCGGAAACCTCTTAAATCGATAGATTTTTTCGATAGATTTTTTTCGATTGGATGATATAAAGTTTTTTGTTAGAATGGCATTGCTGTTCAGATGCATCAATGGCGCGCGTATCGGCAAAAAGATTCAGCAAGAAATCAAACCGGAGGCGCTCGGTGAACTTTTAAATTCCTCGGCCCCTCAAATCATTGTAGGAGTCATTCATGAAGAAACGGCCCGATTGGGATGAGTATTTTCTTAAACTGGCCATGTTGGCTTCGGAGCGTTCCACATGCCCGCGGATGCATTGCGGGTGCGTGTTGGCGAACAATAAGAACGTCATTTCGACCGGTTATAATGGGTCGATTCCCGGCGATGAACATTGCGAGGATGCGGGATGCATGGTCGTTGACAATCATTGTGTGCGCACTGTCCATGCGGAAATGAATGCCTTAGTCCAAGCCGCGAAGCGCGGCCATGCCGTGGAAGGGGCGACAGCGTATGTCACCAATATGCCTTGCACGACCTGTGCCAAGGCCCTGATTACGGCAGGCATTAAGCGGGTCGTTGTCTTCTCTGATTATCACGATACGCTGGCCACTGATTTTTTTGCCAAGGCCGGCGTCAAGATCGATAAACATCCGATCCCTTCATTAGCAATTGATTATCACCTGAAAAACTATTCTTCAGCACGTTAACCAGAAAATTTGTCAGAAGGCATGAAAATTTTGATCTATTTGATCGTCGCTGTCATTTTGTTTTTGATCTATGTCCGTTATTTGGAAAGCACATCGATCTTTTTCCCTAACCGCGTTATTTTAGCCACACCGCAAGATGCCGGGATCGCGTATGAAGATGTCACATTGACGGCTCAAGACGGTATTTTGTTACACGGTTGGTTGATGAAACATCCGGGGGCGGTGTCGACGATTTTATTATTGCATGGGAACGCCAGCAATGTCAGCGACTGCCTCGAGACGGTGTTGTATTATTATAAGATCGGGCTTAACGTCTTTATCGTCGATTATCGCGGCTACGGGAATAGCCAGGGAAAACCGAGCGAAGAAGGCATGTACCGTGACACATTGGCCGCTTATGATTATCTGTTAGCCCGCAATGACATCGACTCTAAAAAGATTATTGTTTATGGTGGGTCATTGGGCGGGGCAGCAGCCATCGATTTAGCGACTAAACGGGATGTCCCATTTTTGATCATTGACTCAGCGTTTTCTTCAGCGCGCGATATGGCGAAGATCATGTATCCGTATATCCCCGGCTTTTTGATCAGCACGAAGATGGATTCGTTGGCGAAGATCAAACATGTTAAAGGCGCGAAACTGTTTATGCATAGCTTGGATGACGAAATGATCCCCTATCATTTAGGCAAAAAGTTGTTTGATGCGGCCCTCGAGCCTAAGACAATGATCACGGTGAACGGAGGGCACAACGACTTGCGGTTTAATGCCGATCCAGGTAAAGTCAAAGACGCCATTATTCGTTTTTTAACAGAGAACCATCTTTTATAAGAATCAATGACAAAAAAATTTTTAAAAACGAAAGGGACAAAGATCATTCAGCCGGATGGCCGGCCTCTTTATTTAACCGGCGTTAATTTGGGCGGATGGCTTATGATGGAAGCTTATTTTATGCATGCTCCCAATCGCCCGGAAAAGGAATTTAAAGAGGAATTCAGAAAGACATTGGGAGCCAAGGCGCTCCAAGACTTTGAAGACAGTTTTCGCCGCCATTTTATCCAAGAGAAAGATTTTCAAGCCATCGCCGGTTACGGGTTGAATTGCCTGCGCGTGCCGTTTCATTACAACCTCGTGGAGAAATCTCCGTATCGTTTTCCATCTGCTGATATCCGTTATTTGGATCAAGTCGTTCGCTGGGCTGAAAAATATAAGATTTGGGTCATCCTGGATTTGCACGCGGCTCCGGGTGCCCAGAATCACGATTGGCATTCGGATAGCTCCGGGGAAATAGAGTTATGGACGCGCCTTGCCAATCAAAAAAGAACGTTTGCCATTTGGGAGTTTTTAGCCGACCGCTACAAGGATAAAGAATGGGTGGCCGGCTACGATGTGTTAAACGAAGCGGTTATCTCTGATCCCCGGCCCTTAAATCAATTTTATAAAAAATTGATTAAGGTGATCCGCAGCGTTGATCGCAATCATCTCCTATTCATCGAAGGCAATCATTGGGCGCAAGATATTGCCTGCTTAGATCCCATTGAAGATGATCATTATGTCTTAAGCGTCCATCATTATGAACCGTTAAACTTTACATTTAATTTTACGTTTCATTTGCATTATCCTGTGGATACAAAAATGATCAAATGTAATAAAGACATCTTGCGGGCGCATTTGGAGAAATATTACCTCGAATCGAAAAAACGCAAGGCGCCCATCCTTGTCGGAGAATTCGGGGTCAATTACCGCAAAGGGTTTTTTAACGAACAGCAATGGGTCCAAGACGCTCTCGCGTGCTTCCATGATTTTGGGTTTCATTGGGCCTATTGGACGTATAAGGCCATCAAGAATAGTTTTTATCCTGACGGGATATTTAGTTATGAGCCGAATCCACCCTGGGTGAACCGCGGGGGGCCTGTGACCGGATGGAATACATACTCGCGGCTTTGGCCGACGCGTAAAAAAGACATGTGTGAATCATGGCACACGGATCAATTTGCTAAAAACGACTTTATCCTGCAAGCTTTACAAAATGCCTCCAGAAAATATCACGAGTCTAAATAATCCCAAGGTTAAATCCCTTGTCCGGTTGCGTGACCGTCGTGCCCGCGAGGAAAGCGGCTTGACGGTGATCGATGGGACAAGGGAAATTTCGTTGGCGTTAGAATCCGGGGCAAAGATAACGGAATTGTTTGTTTGCCGGGATTTTTGGCAGATGCAAGGGGAAGAAGACATTGTTCATAAAATATTAACTTTGAAAAAGCCGATCTATGAAACTACTCCTGCTGTCTTTAAGAAAATCGCTTTTGGGGAACGGCAGGAAGGGTTATTGGCAGTTTGCCAAGTTCCAACGTATACGTTTGAACGCTTGATGGACAAGAAAGGGTCGTTGTATGTTGTCGTTGACAGGGTTGAAAAGCCGGGCAATTTAGGCGCTATTTTGCGTAGTTGTGATGCTGCCGGTGTCGATGGGGTGTTTGTCAGTGACGGAAAGACGGATATTTATAATCCCAATGTCATTCGCGCCAGTATCGGGACGGTGTTTGGGCTTAATATTCTTTCGGCAGAATCTCAGCCGATCGCTGATTTTTTGAACAAGCAAAATATTCGGATCATTTCTGCTGAACCGAAAGCCAGGTTAACGTATTCACAGATCGATTGGAAAGGAAAGGTGGCGATTGTGGTGGGAAGCGAACAACAGGGCGTCAGCCCGTTTTGGCACGGGCAGGCAGGCTCTCGGGTTCGGATCCCGATGTTAGGGAAGGCCGACTCTTTAAACGTGTCGGTGGCCACAGCTCTTTTACTTTATGAAGCCGTCAGAGCACGACAATAAAATCCGGTTGCAGGTGTTTTTATCGCACAGTGGGGTATGTTCCCGACGGCGGGCGCTTGAAATCATTCAAGAAGGCCGTGTGACGGTTAATCAAAAGATCATCGAGGAGCCGTCGACACCGGTTGATCCGCAAAAGGATCAAATCACGGTCGATGGCAAGCCCGTTGCGGCAAAGCAGTACGAATACATTCTATTGCATAAGCCGCAAGGGTATGTGACGACGCGCGCGGACAAATTTGCTAAAAAAACAGTTTACGATTTGTTGCCTGCGGAATTTCATCACCTTGTTCCCGCGGGGCGCCTTGACCAAGACACCGAGGGGTTGTTGCTCTTTACCAATGATGGGGATTTGGTTTTTGACCTGACGCATCCTAGCAAGGAAGTATCCAAAACATATTTTGTGCGGGTGAAGGGGTTGTTAAGTCCGCAAACCGTCAATACAATTCAAACTGGGATTGTCTTGGAGGAAAAGAAAACGTGGCCAGCTCAAATCGAGCATTTGGAATGGCGCGCCGGGAACACCGAGTTTTGCATCACCATTCACGAAGGCCGTAAGCGTCAAATCCGCCGGATGTTGGAGGCCGTGTCTTATCCGGTGATGTATTTACAACGCATTCAAGAAGGATCATTGAAGTTAGGGGCATTAAAATCCGGCCAGTGGCGGCGATTAACGACACACGAAATTCAACGATTGAAGAAGAGATGATTACTTTAAATAACTTGACCATGGGATTTTCGCAGAGGACATTGTTTAAAGATGTGTCCTTAAGCATTTTTCGTAATGAGAAAATCGGATTGACCGGGCCAAACGGCGCGGGAAAGACAACATTGTTCTCTATTATTCTGGGTGAAACCGAACCGGTGGCGGGAGAAATCCAAATCCAGAAGAATATCAATGTTGGCTACTTGCCACAAGAGTCGATGTTTAGTTCGACACAGACCGTATTGGCCGAGTTGACGGAAGGTGATCAGCGCATCCGTAACCTCATGCAGGAAAAACGTAAATTGGAGGACGGCAATAAGGCCGATTCCCCGCGTTACGGGGATGTCTTGCATGAACTTGAGCAATTAGGGATTTATGAATTAGAAAATAAAGCGGAACGCATTCTCTCAGGGCTAGGATTTAGCCCTTCTGATTTTCACCAACCGATCAATGAGCTGAGCGGCGGCTGGCGGATGCGGACGTTGCTAGCCAAGCTGTTAACGTATTCTTACGATGTTCTTCTTCTCGACGAGCCGACCAACTATTTGGATTTAGCGGCCACATTATGGCTCAAAGAGTTTTTGACCAACTATCAAGGCGCGTTTGTGTTGATTTCGCACGATCGCGTTTTTTTAAACGAGGTTACCAATTATACGATCATCTTGGAAGGGGCGAAGATGACCAAAATCAAAGGGAATTACGCCTCCTACGAAGAACAAAAAGGGATTGACATTAAAACACTGGAAAAGAAACACAAAGTCATTGAGAAAAAACGCCAGCAATTGGAAACGTTCGCGCAACGGTTTCATGCCCAACCGAATCGCGCCTCCGCGGTACGCAACAAACGCAAAATGATCGAGCGTTTAGAGAATATCGAATTGCCGACGGATCATTATAGTATGACAGACTTTGAGTTTCCTTTAATTGAGCGCAGCGGGTATGTCGTGGCTCAGGTCGATCAATTGAGCAAGTCTTATGGGGACAAGTCGATCTATCAAAATCTTGACTATGAAATCACCCGCGGACAAAAAGTTTGTCTCGTTGGGCCCAATGGGGCAGGGAAGTCAACGTTCCTAAAAATGTTAGCCGGAGTGCTTCCCCCGGACAGCGGTCAAATCAAATATGGGTACAATGTGGATCACGGATATTTTTCTCAAACACGCCTGGAGGTCTTAAATCCCCAACGGACTGCGTTTGATGAGGTGGTGACCTCCGGCCCTCCCGGGACGCCGGCTCAAAATGTCCGTAGCCTCTTGGGCCTTTTTAATTTTCGGGGAGACGATGTCTTTAAATCAGTCAAAGTATTGTCCGGGGGAGAAAAGAGCCGGTTGATCTTGGCCAAATTATTAATCAACCCTCCGAATCTGATGCTTCTGGATGAGCCCACAACCCATCTTGATTTAGACGGTGTCAAAGCGTTAACCCATGCGTTTAAGCAATATGAAGGCACACTCATTTTCATCAGCCACGATCTTTATTTTATTAATGAAATCGCGGATTGCATTGTTGAAGTTGATCAAGGGCGGTTAAAAACGTTTTTAGGTGGATTAGGATATTATCTGGAGAAAAAAGGGCAAAAACGGTTAACATCTGGTTCTTGGGAGCCGTCGGAGGGATCTGATCAACAGCCCGAATCCGGATCTCCGGAAGAGAAGTCCTCTCATAAAAAGAAGGGCGATAAATCTGGGCCCCTAGATCCCATCGATTCCTTGCATCATCAGCATAAACAAGCGTTAAAACGGTTGGCAGACATCAAAACACAGATTCAAAATTTGGAGAACGAGAAAAAGGAATTAGAGATGGAGAATTATGTCAAGGCCAGGCACTTGGGAAAATCATTCGATAAGCGTGATGAGCAGACATTGAAAGATTACGGCCAGCGCTTGAAATGGATTCAACGAAGATTACGGGAGATCGAAACGACGATTAAACAATTGACCGAAGAAAAAACAAGAATCTCGAAATAATGCGGCTATCGCTTGAAAATTGATTAAAAAAAATTATGATAAAGTTATGAGGAAAATCACGGCTGTCATCTCAAGGATTGGTCTTTTTGTTTTCATTCTCAGTTTGGTTGGCTGTGCCAAGTTAGCACATCTGCAGGAATTGTTGGCCTTAAAATCTTACTCAGAAGAAGGGAGCCGCAATCAGCAATTCGTTGCAGCGCATAACGCAAAATTTGATGCCTTGGTAAAGGCGATCGAATCTCAAGACATCAAGAAGTACTCAACGCAAAAATCCATTAAGAAAGCATTCGGCCAGCCCATCTTTGTAGGCCAAAAGCAAGTGGGTGATCAAGAGCAAGAATTGTGGATGTACCGTTACGCGACCAAATATTTTAATACCTCTAAGGTCTATTTATATTTTGACTCGGCCCACAAATTAGTAACGTGGGAATACATTCCTGCGTCAACTCCTGCAAAAGAAAATTCCTAGGACAACTTAAGAAATCATCGCGGATTGGTTAGCGAGAGGAATGAATGGCTTCGGAATTTTCTTTATTGTGGCCGTGGAGGCGATATTGGAGCCATAGATTGCCGTATTTATTGATCCAGTCAACGGCAGCGGTGGCGAAACCGATTTCATTCCCCTGTTTTTCACTTTCGATCCATTTGTGTTTTCTGATTTCTTGAATGGCCAGTTCATCTTTAAGGAAAGAATAGCGGATATTCATGTGTCGTCTCCTTGTTGTTGTAAAGGAAAGTCATTATAGCAAATTTGTTATCGCAATCAAGTCTATAAAAATAATTTTTTACCGTCGGGAAACAGGGAAAATGACAAACGAAATAAATAATGCCACAAATAGGATCAAACAGCATCAGTGATTGAGGAGGAGAGGACTTTACATCAAAATTGATTCAGAGTATAATTAACCAAACAAACTACAGAGGAGAATCTATGGACACAATTTGGGCCGGTTGTTTTTATGGAGATAATTTAGGATTAACAGAAAGCATCATCTATTTTGGGATTAAAGTATTTATCTTAATATGGATTATTTTTGTCCCGATCGCCATTACTTCGCGTTTAGAAAAAATCATTCAACTGCTTAAAGATAAAAACAAGAGTTAATGAGAACTCCTGCTTAGTCAATTAGGGAAGAGAAATGGTTTCTTTAATCATTCTGATTGTCAGCATTGTTAATGTGGCCCTTTTGTTCTTTTTGATTTCTCGAGAAACGAATCGCGGCCGCGAGCAAGAGAAAATCGAGAGGTTAATCCGCGAAGAAATGGGGCAGAACCGCCTGGAATCTTCCAAGAATTTGGAAGGCTTGACGCAGCATCTCTTGAAGCTGACCGACATGAACGAGCAAAAGCTCGAAAAGATACGTGAAGTCGTTGAATTCCGCCTGAAAACGCTGCAGGAAGATAATAATCGAAAATTGGAACAAATGCGCGAGACCGTTGATGAGAAACTGCATTCGACATTAGAGAAACGCCTGGGCGACTCGTTTAAAATAGTGAGCGATCTTTTGGGGAAAGTACATCAAGGATTAGGCGAGATGCAGACTCTCGCGTCGGGTGTAGGCGATTTGAAGAAAGTCCTCACCAATGTCAAGACGCGCGGGATTTGGGGGGAAATCCAATTAGGCAATTTATTGGAGCAAATGTTAACCGCCGATCAATATGAAAAAAACGTCGTGACGAAATTGGGAAGCCGTGACCCTGTTGAATTTGCCATTAAGTTGCCCGGCAAAGACGGCAGTGTCGTTTATATCCCGATTGACGCCAAATTTCCTAAAGAAGATTACGAGAGGTTATTGGCCGCTCAAGAAGAATGTAATATCGCTGTCATCGAAGAAGCCGGCAAGGCGATTGAAAGCCGGATCAAGCTGGAAGCGAAGAAAATCCGTGAAAAATATATTGATCCACCGCACACAACGGATTTTGCTTTTCTTTATCTGCCCATTGAAGGGCTTTATGCGGAAGTCTTGCGCCGGCCCGGCTTATCTGATATCTTGCAGCGCGAATACCGGGTCTCTATTGCCGGCCCTACCACGATTTCCGCCATTTTAAATGCGTTGCAAATGGGATTTCGCACACTTGCTGTCGAGAAAAGGGCGGGAGATGTATGGCGTAAGTTAGGCGATGTGAAAAATGAATTCGGCAAATTTGGCGAAATCCTGCAGAAAACAAAAGAAAAACTCGATTCCGCCAGTAAGAGCATCGACTTGGCTGCCAGTAAATCACGCACCATTGAGCGTAAATTAAAGGACGTTCAAGACCTTCCTTCGCCGGCGGATCAAATCAATTTAATCGAAGAGCAACCAACTGATCCTTCCCGATCCATCCAAGACGATGTCCCTGTTTAACAATTTTTTCTCTCCGGGAGTGGTTACATTTGTTAGTGATCGGACCATGGATTTTTCTCTGCGAAATGGAGAATCATGGCCGACACTCCGGCACGAACACTATTTAAAAACGCAGCTGGGATTTTCCTTGCCAACAACCGTTGGGTTGCAGCAGGTCCATGGCAATAAAATCGTCACGGCTTTATTGAGCGATATCCAGAAGACTTCGCCTCGCGAAGCTGATGGTCTTGTGACGAATGAACCTCGCCTGGCATTAGCGATTCGCACGGCGGATTGTTTGCCGATTTTTATGCATGATCCCAAACATCATTGTATCGGGCTGGTGCATGCGGGTTGGAAAGGCAGTCAACAACAGATTGTGGCCCAAGCGATTCAAACATTGCAAACTTCGTTTGGGGCCGATCCACAGGATTTGCGTGTCGCTATCGGTCCGGCCATCCGAGGGTGTTGTTATGAAGTTGGCCCTGAATTCCGCGGCCATTTCCCTCAAGACGTTGTCGAAAGAAAATCATCGTTATTTCTCGATCTAATTTCTGCGAATAAACGCCAGTTGATGCAGCAAGGCGTTCTGGCGGATAATATTTTTGATTGTGAGCAGTGCACGTGTTGCCAGGGTAAATACTTTTCTTACCGCCGGGAAAAGGAAAAGGCGGGGCGAATGATTTCATTAATCATGCTCAAGGAGTAACGATTATGTATATTGTCGTGTTGATTACCGCGAAGAACGTGAAAGAAGCCCAAACAATTGGCCAGGGGCTGGTCAACAGCCGATTGGCGGCTTGTGTGAACATTGTGAAGAATGTTCAGTCGATTTTTTCGTGGCAGGGGAAAATCGATCAAGCGCAAGAAGCGCTTTTGATCGTTAAATCAACAAAAAGTCAATTCAGCAAGATTGTAAAGAAAGTTCATGCCTTGCATAGTTATACGGTTCCTGAAATTATTGCGTTGCCGATTGTGGCGGGAAGTAAGAATTATTTACAATGGATCGATGAGGCCGTGAAGGATCATTAACGCGCTTGTTTTTCGCGCAGGTTGGTGATATTGTCGATGAGATTGGCTTGAAGACGAAGTTGCGTGACAAAATTTCCAAATGTTTCCGTGCGGCGCTGGTTGTAAAGTTGTTGGGCAATCCCTTTTTTCTCCGCTTCATACTGCTCTTTGTCCGGCGGGACATATTGATCTAAATGCAGAATACTGAATCCCTTCGCTACTTCAACGACATCGCTCAACGAATTTTGTTCATTGAGGCGGAAGGCCGCTTCCTCAAAATCTTTCGAGACCCCAATCTTCGGTAAATACTGCCCCCGTGTGAACACAGGTGTCTGAAAGACCTCCAGTTTTAAATCTTGAGCGATTTGAGAAAAATTGTTTTGCCCTTGGCTCAATGACTCTTTGATCGTCTGTAAATATTTTGCCGATTGCTCATGGGCCAGTTTTTTGGCTTCTTGATTCATCAAGGCTTCCTTGACTTTGTCTTGGACTTTGGCAAATTCGGGGACAACCGCCTCCTGATGATCTTTCACTTTGACAATCACAATGCCTTGAGGGTATTCTAACGGCTGGCTGATTTCGTTAGGTTGTAGCTGAAAAATGGTATTAAAGATGTCGTAAGACCACCCCAGAGAGAGATCGGGGGCTTCCATGCTAAAGAAATCACTGATTTCGACGGTTAATCCTTGTTCCGCAGCGATGGCTGCCATGTTGGGATTAACTAACAATTGATCGAAAACTTTTTGGGCTTGATCTTTCAGGGCATCTTTGGCTGCGTCATCCGCCTGTTCAGGAAAACGAAAGGCGATAGACTCGACATTGATGGAAGGGGGAGCAAGGAATTCTTGGGTGTGCTCTTGATAATAACGGGACATCTGGGCTTCGTCCGGAACAACATCCTTCTTCAATGGATCAGGATTAATAAAGACATAGCTGGCCTGCACTTTTTCATTTTGTTTGCGGAAGGCTTCCCAGATTTCCTCATCCGTAATGGAGACGGATGTTGTCACCTGGTCCAGAAGCTTTTGGATTTTTAGGTTGTCACGGATGCTTTCTTCAAAAGAGCGGGGCGTGACCGTGAAGACGTAGCGCAGGACATCATTATAGAGAAGCTGATCGAATTGTCCGTCACGATGGAAAAACGGATAATTCCGGACCGCGTCAACGACTTCTTTGTCCGTGGCGGTGATTTTTCGTTTTTCGGCCTCATGAAGAAGAATCAGCCGTGTCCAGGCTTCGTTATCAAAATCCAATAGATCTTTGATTTGATTAAACTGATCGCCATAATGCAAAATCAATTGAATGCGGGCATGGTTAAATGTTTTTTCAAACTGGTCGAATGTGACGTTGCGGCCATAAATTTTCCCCGCATATTGGGATCGGTTGAGGCCCGTTAAGAGATAGGCCGTCCCCATAAACCCAAACGAAATAATAATGACGACGGTGATCGTCCAGAGGACTTTGATTTTAAGATCTTTATGGCGAAGTTGTTTAAGCATCTTTTTCCCTGAGCGATTTTAGGAAGCTGATTATATCTGTGAAAAATCCCTTTGACAAGGGGATTTTCGATTCCGTCAAAATGCCTCTAGGCTTGATAAGTGGCGAGGAACGTACTATACTCATTCATGCTACCTGAGGAAAAAGCTTTACAATAAAAATCGGACTCATTATAATAATTTTTCCTATTAAGAGTATTTATGCATACCCACTGACGAAGGATGGCGCATGTCCCAAAAAATTAAATTAGGATTACCCAAAGGAAGTTTACAAGAAGCCACGATTAAAATCTTTGAGCGGGCCGGTTATAAGATTTATGTCTCGGGGCGTTCTTACTTTCCAACGATCGATGACGAAGAAATTTCGCCTGTTTTGTTAAGAGCTCAAGAGATATCGCGGTATGTCGAGGAAGAAGCGTTGGATTGCGGCATCACCGGCGCCGACTGGATTTTAGAGAATGGCTCGGACGTCATTTCCCTGGCCGAACTTGTGTATGCCAAGCAGAGCTCGGTGAAGGTGCGTTGGGTCCTGGCTGTCCCGGAGGATTCCGATATTAAATCCGTCAAGGATTTGCAAGGCAAGCGCATCGCGACCGAAGTCGTCAACGTGACAAAAAAATTCTTAAAGAAACATAAAGTTAAGGCCCTTGTTGAATTCAGTTGGGGAGCGACGGAAGCCAAAGTCGCTGACGGATTAGTGGATGCTGTCGTTGAGCTGACCGAGACGGGCAGTAGCTTGCGCGCCCATAAACTGCGGATCATCGACACGATTTGTGAATCAACCACCCAATTCATCTCCAATAAAAAAGCCGTTAAGGATCCCTGGAAAATCAAGAAAATGGAGCATTTGGTCATGTTATTACAAGGAGCTATTGCGGCCAATAATATGGTTGGGTTGAAAATGAATGTGCCTGAGAAGAATTTGAAGAAAATCTTGGAAATTTTGCCTTCGCTCCAGAATCCGACGATTTCGACATTAAGCGATCAACGTTGGGTTGCGGTGGAAACGGTGATTGACGAAGGGACCGTTCGTTCGCTCATCCCGAAATTGAAAGAATCCGGGGCGAGCGGGATTATTGAATATCCGTTAAATAAAATCATTCATTAACAAGGGAGTTATTTTATGCCGTGCGGCAGAAAACGCAAACGACGTAAAATCAGGACACACAAAAGAAAAAAGATGAGAAAAGCATTACGTCATCTTAAGAAACGCGCGACAGCTTAACCTTCGTTTAACTGATTTCCTGAGGTGAACGATGCATCAATCATGGGGATTTAACAGATTCCGTATTTGGGGATTGTGTTTATTTTTTGTGTTCATCATGACATGGAAGGCGGAAGCCTTTGCCCAGCAAGACAGGATTTCCACGTCCAAGAGCTTGGCCCACTATATCATGGGACAAGTGTATGACTTGTTAGGTTTGACGAATCAGGCCATCATGGAATATGAAAAGGCGATCGAATCCGACCAGGGAAGTTATTTGTTGCATTTACGCCTGGGGGCCAATTATGCCCGCGTGGGGTTGCTGCCTGAAGCGGTCAATGAATTAGCCATCGTCACCAAATTAAACCCCGAAGACCTGCAATCGCATTACCTGTTGGCCTTGATTTACTCCACCCAAAAAGATTACGCCAAGGCCGCCGAAGAATACGAATTGATCTTAAAATCGTTTTCAAAGATTGAACCGCAGAATATCGAAATTTACGGATATTTAGGGCAACTGTATTATTCGCAGAAGAAATATCATCAAGCGATCGAACAATTTGAGAAAATTTTGACAATCGAATCGCAGAATGCCGATGTCATGTATTTGTTGGCTTCCCTTTATTTGGAAGTCGATAATAAAAATAAAGCGATTGAACTTTTGCAACAATCGTTGAAGGCCGATCCCCAACACGACGGCAGCCTCAATACCCTTGCCTATGTTTATGCGGAAAATAATGAAAAACTCGACGAGGCATTAAATTTAATTACCCAAGCCTTAACGATCAGCCCTGACAATGGTGCTTATTTAGACAGCTTAGGATGGGTGTATTATAAAAAAGGCATGTTTGAACAAGCGTTGGAATCGCTGGAAAAAGCCAACAGTCTTTTAAAAGATCCCGTCATTTTTGATCATCTCGGAGATGTTTATTTGGCCCTCAACCGTGCGGAAGAAGCGTTGAAACATTGGCAGCTTTCCTTGGATCTCGATCCAGGGCAAGAAGAGGTCAAGCAGAAGATCAATAATCTCCAAAGCAGCCGCGCGAGCAATGCGACCAACAATCCTAGTAATCCGTAAGGTTTGTCTCCTATGATGGTCCTCCAATCTCCTGCCAAGCTCAACCTTTATCTTCGTATTGTTGGGAAAAGAGCGGATGGGTACCACGAATTGGTCACCCTTTTCGAACGTATTGATCTGTGTGATGAGATTCGTCTAAAACCGTTAAAAGATGGCTCAATCCGGATTCGCTGTTCGCATCCCGATGTCCCTTGCAATTCCCAGAATATTGCTTATCAAGCCGCCCAATTGCTTAAAAAAGGTCTTAATGTCCCTTCAGGGGTTGAAATCACGATCCGCAAACGGATTCCTGTGGCAGCCGGCTTAGGAGGTGGCTCAAGCAATGCCGCAACGGTCCTCAAAGGCCTTAATCAGTTATGGAAATTAAAGTTAAATGTTCCCCAATTGGTGGATTATGCGCGGCAAATCGGTAGCGATGTGCCGTTCTTTTTATATGACACTTCTTATGCATTAGGAACGTGCCGAGGGGACAAAATTACGAAGGTTTCATTAAGGGCGAAATTATGGCATGTGCTTGTCGTTCCTCGAGTTAAAATGCTAACAAAGATGGTCTACGGCGAGGTCAAGGCCCCCTTGACCGAGGTCAAATTGTCGTTGACAAAAAAGAACGATAATGTTAATATCCTAATCCATCATTTAAGAAATAATGATATAAAAGCGGTGGGTGGAGCTTTTCGCAACGATTTAGAGCCGGCGATTTATCAGCTTAACCCGCGGCTTAAAGATTTGAAAGAGAAGCTAAAGTTATTTGATATCCAAGGGGTTGCGATTTCTGGGAGCGGTCCAAGCATCTTTGCCTTAACAAAGACATCCTCAGAAGCTTTAAGAATCAAAAAGCTTCTGACCCAGCATTTTAAACAAGTCTTTGTTGTCCAGACGTACTAGAGGAAGACTAGATAGTAGCGCGAGAGGGTCATTGATGCCTTCAAGTGCGGTCAGGAAAAGTCTTCCCGAGGGGCAAAGAGGAGATGGCCATGGAAATTACCGAAATCCGGGTGTTCCCTAAAGAAGGACAAGACAAAAAGCTAAAAGCTTATACGACGGTCACATTTGATAACGCCTTTGTTGTTAGGAATATCAAAGTCATCCAGGGATCGAATGGGTTGTTTATCGCCATGCCTTCTCGTAAGATGAAAGATTCTTGTCCGAAATGTCATTTTAAGAATGAAGTGGGAAGCAAATACTGTAATCAATGTGGCGCTTCTCTTCCTTCTATCAACACTCAAGCCAGCGTTCCCGATGCAAAAGCCGAACACCGCGACGTCGCGCACCCGATTACCCAAGAATTTCGCGAATATTTGCAATCGAAGATTTTGGAAGCGTATGACAAGGAAATGGCGCAGGGAGGCGGGTTAGGGGCTTCGTCCGGAGCCAGGCATTCTAACGCCCATTCTGAGGATTTTTAACCCCCAAAATCTAAAATATTCACAGCGTGTTGCCCGGTGGTGTAATGGTAACACACGAGAATTTGGATCTCGTTTTCCTGGTTCGAATCCAGGCTGGGCAGCCATTATTGCGGGGAAAAAATGAAAGCCTTACGCACGATTATTTTAGCCGCCGGAAAAGGGGCACGGATGAAATCCGAACTCCCTAAAGTCCTGCATACGGTTTGTGGTAAAACGCTTTTGCAGTATATCATCGACATCGCCAAGTCGATCGGCTCGGGGAAGATTTTTATTGTTCTGGGATATAAGCGCGATGTTGTTCAAATGACATTGCCCAAGGATGCAACGGCGGTTCTTCAGAAACGGTTATTGGGAACGGCGGATGCCGTTCGGTGCACTCAAAAGTTTTTTCGAGGATTTCGCGGCGACGTATTGATTCTTTGCGCAGACACTCCCTTGTTGCGTAAAACGACCGTCAAAAGCCTTATTCGTAAGCATAAGAAAACAAAAGCCGCTTGCACCGTGTTGACGATGGTCGTGCACAATCCCGACGGATACGGGCGCATTATCAGAGACGAATCCGGCCGGGTCGTGGCCATTCGCGAAGATAAGGATGCGGTTGGATTAGAGCGCAACATCGCGGAAGTCAATACCGGCGCTTATTGTTTTCGAAGTCAGGATTTGTTTTCGTTTCTTAAAGGTATTTCCTTGAATGCGGAGAAAAAAGAATTTTATTTGACGGATATTATTGCGTTACTGAAAGAAAAAGATTTAAGAGTCGAAACGATCGAAACGGAAGACTCCAAAGAGGCGCTAGGGATCAATACCCGCGAGGATTTAGCTGTTGCCGGGGCTGTTTTACGCCAGCGCGTTTTAAAAGAATTGATGGACCAAGGGGTTTCGATTGTCGATCCCCAGACAACATACATCGACGCCAGCGCGAAAATTGGCAAAGATACGATGATTCGTCCTTTCACGGTGATTGAGAATAATGTCACGATCGGCCGTGAATGCATGATTGGCCCTTTTGCTCGTTTGCGTGCTGGAACAAGAATCGGTGATGCCGTTGAGGTGGGGAATTTTACGGAAATTTCGCGAACACGGATCGGCCATCGCACGCTCATGAAGCATTTTAGTTTTTTGGGAGACGCGTTGGTGGGCAAGAAGGTGAATATCGGCGCAGGCACGGTCACGGCCAATTTTGACGGGAAAGACAAGAATACGACACGGATTGACGACAACGCATTTATCGGATCGGATTCAGTGTTAATCGCGCCGGTGAGAATCGGGCGCGGAGCGATTGTCGGTGCGGGGAGTGTCGTGACGCGCAATAAACATATTCCGGAAGGAAAAGTCGCGATGGGTGTTCCTGCGAAAGTGATTGTCGGAGGAAGAAAAAGATGAATGGATTAGCGTTATTAACAGGAAATGCCAATCCTGGATTGGCCAAAGATATCGCCAAGCACCTTCATTCGAATTTAACGGAAGTTCTTGTTTCGCGTTTTAGCGAAGGAGAAATCCGGGTCCAGATTCAGGAAAATATCCGTGGCAAGGACGTATTTATCATCCAGCCGACATGCCCTCCGGCCAATGACAATTTGATGGAGCTGTTGATCTTGATTGATGCCGCCCGACGGGCATCGGCCGACCGGATCACGGCAGTCATTCCTTATTATGGGTATGCGCGTCAAGACCGTAAAGATCAGCCGCGCGTTCCGATCACGGCGAAATTGGTGGCGAATTTGGTTGTTGCGGCAGGCGCCAATCGCGTGCTGACGATGGATTTGCACGCGAATCAGATCCAAGGATTTTTTGATATCCCGGTGGACCATTTGTACGCGATTAATGCGCTGTGTGATTATTTCTTGGTGAAGGAGATGAAGAACCTCGTGGTCGTTTCCCCGGATGTTGGGGGAATCAAAATGGCACGGGCTTATGCCAAGCGATTGTTGGCTGAATTGGCGATCGTCGATAAACGCCGTTATTCTCCGGAAGAAACGGAAGTCATGCATATCCTGGGGAATGTCAAAGGGAAAAATGCCATCTTGATCGACGATATCGTTGCGACGGCCGGGTCCATCATCGAAGCGGTGGAAGCGCTCAAATCCCAAGGGGTCAAAGATGTTTATGCCGCAGTGAGTCACGGCATTTTATCCGGGACAGCCATTGACCGCTTGAGAAAATGTAAAGAATTGAAAGAGTTGATCATCACCGACAGTATCCCGTTGGACGATTCCAAAAAATTGTCCACGATTACAGTGGTCACGGTGGCTCCCTTGTTGGCGGAAGCCATTCAACGGATCCATAATGCAGAATCGATTAGTTGTTTATTCGACGTAACTCGTTAAAAAAAAGAAAAAGGCGGTAGGTGAAATGGAAGAAATTAAATTGGATGTTCAAATACGCAAAGAGCATGGGACTCGAAAAATTACAAGAATTCGTCGGGAAGATTTGATCCCTGGCGTCATTTATGGCGGAAAACAAAAAACGTCGACATTGGTTCAAGTTGATCGTCGCACTTATGAAAAAATTATGCGCCAGCATCAAGGGCAAAGTGTATTGTTTCACCTCAATGTGTTGGAAGGTGATAAGAAATTGCGCGATTATTCGGCGATCGTCAAAGAAGAGCAGCATCATCCTGTGTCGTACAATCTTTTGCATCTTGATTTTAATCGGATTTCGTTAACCGAAGAGATCGAAGTCAAGATCCCTATTGTGGTCAAAGGGGATGCCGTGGGTGTTAAGCGCGATGGTGGATCGTTGGAGCAGTCTCTTTGGGAATTAGAGGTCAGATGTTTGCCGACCAAAATCCCCCAAAAAGTTGAGGTGGATGTCAGCGCGCTGACGATTGGTGACTCGATCCATGTCAAAGATATTGTGTTACCTGAGGGTGTGCAGACAAAGCATGATGGGGAAGGCATGGTTGCCAGTGTTGTTCCTCCGATGAAAGAGGAAGTGGCCGCACCAGCCGCTACGGAAGAAGCCATGACGGAACCGGAAGTGATTAAGAAGAAGAAAGCGGATAAAGAAGGCGAAGCAGTTGAAGGTGCTGACGCTAAAGCTCCGGAAAAAGCCAAAGCTGCCCCGGAAAAGCCCAAATCTCCAGAGAAAAAGTAACCCATTGGGCCGCTCGCGGGACAGGATGTTTGGTCTTGTGAAAATTAGGTTGAACATTGTCTGATGCGAAATTGATTGTAGGGTTAGGGAATCCAGGCAAGCAGTATGCGTATACACGCCATAACCTGGGATTCCTTGTCGGTGAACGCTGCGCTCAGCTATATCGTGGGAAATTTTCTTTGTGTTCTTTCACAAAAGCATTGATGGCGCAAGGCACGATCAATCAGACGACCGTCAAGATTGTTTTGCCGACGACGTTCATGAACCATTCCGGATTGGCGGTGAAACAGTCTCTCGACCACGAAAACATCGGTTTACAAGATCTGTTCGTCGTTTGTGATGACGTGAACTTAGAGTTTGGAAGGATGCGGTTACGGGAGAAAGGCAGCGACGGAGGACATAACGGCTTGGCGTCCATCATTGAGCAGTTAGGCACATCCGATTTTGCTCGGTTGCGTTTAGGGGTCGGACAACCGCCGACCAAAGAGCAAATGGTGGATTATGTGTTAGAAGAATTTAACAAAGAGGAAAAACGGTACCTCGAAGGCTTTATCGACCAAGCAGCCCAGTGTTGCACGGTATGGCTGAACGAGGGCATTCACAAAGCAAGCGAGTTGTTTAACAAAAGGGAAAAAAATGGGAAAGACTGATGTACTCAACAAGTATGAATTGGTGATGATTCTTGATGCCAAATTAACGGCTGACGAAAAGCAAGGAATCCTCAACGAAGCGTTAGACGCGTTGCAAAAGGCCGGCGGGGAAGCCATTAACAACCAAATTTGGTTTGAAAAGCAACGGCTGACATTCTCCATCAAAAAACGAAATGAAGGGACTTATTACATGGTGAATTTTGCCGCGCCTGGGGAAGCGATCGAAAAAGTTAGGCCTACGTTAACGTTGAATGAAAATATCCTTCGTTTTGCCATTATGCGAGGAGAGTAATTTAACCAAGTTATTGATTTAGGGGAGGTTATGAACATGGCGAATTTAAACAAAGTTTTTTTGATCGGGAATTTAACCAGAGATCCTGAGTTGCGCTATACGCCCGGGGGGACAGCTGTCGCGAATTTAGGGATTGCTGTGAATCGGCGGTTTAAAGACAGTTCCGGCGAACTCAAAGAAGAGGTCTGTTTTTTGACGGTCACGGTGTGGGACAAACAAGCGGAAGCTTGCTGCCAGTATCTGCAAAAAGGCCGTCCTGTTTTTGTTGAAGGGGTCTTACAATCCCGTTTTTGGGAGACAAGCGACGGACAAAAACGCAGCGCCATTGATGTTCGTGCCGAACGAGTCCAATTTTTAGGAACATATAGTGCTGGCGCTTCGAAAGAAAAAGAAACCAATAATAACAATAACAATAACAATAACAATAAAACAGAATCAGAGATGGCGGACGTTGTCAGCCAGCAATCCGAGGAATCAGCTATTAAGCCCGAAGATGTTGCTTGGGACGAATAATCCACATTTCAGGAGATGGAGCCAACAATGAGAGAAATGAATCATCGGGATCGGGAGAATCGCGGATATCACAACCGAAAGCCTGTCTTTAAATTTAAAATTCCTAAAAACACGACAATTGATTATAAAAACGTGCCGTTGTTGCAGAAATTTGTTAATGAACGGGGCAAGATTGTTTCGCAGCGCGTTTCGGGAGTTACATCCAAGCAACAACGACAGCTTTGTGAGGCGATCAAACGAGCGCGATATTTGGCCTTGTTACCGACAGGCGGAGTCAAACGATAAAGTTCCCTAGAGGATTTGGGGGTTAATGAAAGTTTGTTAAGCTTGCCTGGCCCGTAGAACGGGCCTGTCACCCGCTGCAAGAGGTGACCGGCAGGCGCAGGGAGAAAAATCATGGAAGTCATTTTAACGCAAGATGTCCAGCATGTGGGCAAAACAGGCGCTGTTGTCAAAGTCAAAGACGGTTATGCCCGCAATTTTTTATTTCCCTCGAAATTGGCTTTTGTGGCCACAGCGACTAACTTAAAGAAGATCGAACAGCAAAAGAAACAACGCGAAGCGTTGAATGAAGAGCAAAAACAAAAAGCTCAAAAGTTAGCCGAGAAATTAAGTAAAGTTTCTTGTACGGTCAACGTGGAAGTCAACGATTTGGACAAACTTTATGGGTCGGTGACGGAGACGGAAATCGTTAAGGCGTTAGAATTAGAAGGATTTTCGCTCGACAAGAAAAATATCTCCATTGAAAAACCTATTCAGGATTTAGGCATTTTTGAAGTTGGAGTCAAGCTCCATCCGGAAGTCATGGCCAAAATACGCCTATGGGTCACAAAGAAGTAAGGATTCCGCCCCAAAACATTGAGGCCGAAAAATCAGTCTTAGGATCGATGCTCATTGATGAAGAGGCCATCGGTCTGGCCCTCGAAATCTTAGAGGAAGGCTGGTTCTACGAAGATTCCCACCGTAAGATTTTTAAGGCGATCCTCGAGCTTTATACCGCCCGGAAAAACGTTGATCTGATCACCCTTTCCGATAAATTAAAAAACGACGGGATGCTTGAACAAATCGGTGGCGTCCATTATATCACGTCCATTATTGATGAGGTCCCGACCTCGGCCAATGTGGAGCACTATGCGCGCATCGTCAAGGAACGCGGCATTCTTCGCCGGCTGATTCAAAATGCTACCCAGATTGTCGCCGACAGTTATGAATCGCACGGTAACATCGAAGAGGTGGTCGATAATGCCGAGAAGCTGATTTTTGAAGTCGCCGATCTCAAGCACGCCCAGCAATCGTTTCATATCAAAGATTTGGTCAGGGACGGGATCGAGACATTGGACCGCCTTTATCAACGCAAAGAACACATCACTGGCCTTGCCACGGGATTTGAAAAATTTGATTACATGACGTCGGGATTGCAACGATCCGATTTGGTTATTGTGGCCGGCCGCCCCTCGATGGGGAAAAGTGCGTTGGCCGTTTCCATCGGGGAATATAGTGCCATCGAGCAAAAGAAATCCGTCGCGTTTTTCAGCTTGGAAATGTCGAAAGAACAATTGGTGCAGCGCATGCTCTGTTCTGTGGCGCGTGTCGATGCGCATAAGGTGAGGAGCGGGTTTTTAAGCCCTTCTGATTGGCCGAAGCTGACCAAGGCCGCCGGGATTTTATCCGAAGCCAGAATATTTATCGATGACACGCCTGCCATTTCCGCGCTCGAATTACGCGCCAAGGCCCGGCGTTTAAAAGCGAATTATGGGATTGATTTAATGATTTTGGATTATTTGCAGCTCATGCGCGGAAGTGTGCGCTCGGAAAGCCGGCAACAGGAAATTTCCGAGATTTCCCGTTCGTTAAAAGCGTTGGCCCGCGAATTGGACGTGCCGGTGATTGGGTTAAGCCAATTGTCCCGCGCGGTCGAATCGCGCCAGGATCATCGTCCTCAACTTTCGGATTTGCGTGAATCGGGAGCCATCGAACAAGATGCGGATCTTGTCATCCTCCTGATGCGCGAAGAGTATTATAATCCGACGGAAGAAAATAAAGGCGTGGCGGACGTCATTATCGCCAAACAGCGCAACGGCCCTGTGGGCACCATCCAGCTCGCCTTTATAAAAGAATACATGCGCTTTGAAAATCTTGCACAAGCTGGTTGACAGTAAGAAATAATCCCCCTATAATCAGAAAAAATCCCCAACAGATAGGAATTTATGCTACATAAGAGGTTGTTTCTTCTTGTCCTTAATTCCCTTATTCTTTCATTTTTTATTTCATTAAGTTTTGCGCAGGATGATCCCCAAGAACCTGCCCGGAATCAAGTTCAGGAAGCTCCTTCCATCGATGTTCCTCCTCCGCCGGTTTCGCAAAACGAACGAATCATCAAGGCTATCGAAATCCAGGGGAACAAAACGATCAGCATCGCGACGATTTTATCGAAAATTAAAACGCGCGTGGGGGAAGAATACAAGCAAATCGTCATTAGCGATGATTTGAAACGATTGTACAATACGGGTTATTTTTCCGACGTCCGTGTCGACCGCCAGGAGCATGACGGCGGCTTGAAGGTCATCATCCTTCTCGAAGAGAAATCCATTATCGAAGAAGTCACGTTTTCCAAGACTCGATCCATCAAATCACGTGTATTGGCCAAAAAAATCAATACGCAGGTAGGGAAATTTTTGGATAAGAAGGAATTAAAGGACGATATCAACACCATGAAAGAATTATACGTTAAAAAAGGGTTCACGCAGGCCGAAGTGGACGTTGAAACGTTTATTGATGAAGTCACCAATAAGGCTAGCATCCATTTTGTGATTCGGGAAGGGTTCCGCATTAAGGTCAAGAAAATCAATATTTACGGCAATGACACATTCCGCGACAAGAAAATCAAAAAGATTATCAAAACCCGCCCCGATACATTGTTTACGTCCGGTTATTTGAAAGAAGATATCCTTAAGGAAGACATGGAGAGGATTAAAGCCTTTTATGAGCAGGAAGGGTTTATCGATGTGAAAGCCCAATACACCATTGATTATCTTTATAAGGGGCGCATTGAAATTAATATTGAAATCGAAGAGGGCCAGCGTTATTATACTGGGAGCATTGTTTTGAATGGCAATGAAGTTCTTTCTAATAAAGAGATTTCGAAGGCCATGGAGGGAATTCAAGAGGGAGGCGTTTTTAGCCGGGAAAAACTATCGGTCGATTTGTCAAAGATCCGTGCGTTATATTTTGATCAAGGCTATATTTTTGCCAACGTGCGCGAATCGACGTCCCTCGATTCCCAGACTGGCCGTGTCGAGGTGCGTCTTGACATTGATGAAGGCGGTCCGGCATTTATTGAACGGATCAACATCCAAGGGAATACCCGGACACGTGATATTGTTATCCGACGAGAACTGCAGATGCACCCCGGTGATCAATTTGACGGTGCCAAGTTAAAACGCAGCAAGGAGCGTCTAACGAATCTGGGATATTTTGAAGATATCGGCTATGATATTGAGGACACAGATTATCCTGACCGCAAAAACTTGGTTGTCCAAGTCAAGGAAGCCAAAACAGGAACGTTTAGCTTTGGAGGCGGGTTTAGCACGGTCGATAAAGTCGTGGGATTTGTGGAAATCGAACAAAAGAACTTTGATTTTACCAACTGGCCCACGTTCACGGGAGGCGGCCAGGATTTAGTGATCCGCGCAGAAACAGGATCCACGCGCAGCAATTATCGGCTGAGCTTTACCGAGCCTTGGGTTTTTGATCATCCTATTTCCGGCGGGTTTGATATTTTCCGCCTGGAAAGACAGAGAGAAGAAGATACAGGGTATGCCTATGATGAAAAACGTTTGGGAGGAGACCTTCGTTTAGGGAAAAGATTTTCGGATTATGTGTCCGGGAACGTGACTTACAAATTGGAAGAGATCACAATCGGTAATTTGGAAGACAATGCCTCGGCCGATTTGGTGGCTGAAGTCGGAAAGAACACAGTCAGTTCTTTGGGCTTTGGCTTAACAAGAGATTCACGGGACAACATTTTTAGCCCGACGAAAGGTTGGGTCCTTGGCGGTAATTTGGATGTCGCCGGCGGGCCTCTAGGGTTTGATAAAGATTTCTATCGATTAGGCGGGCGGGGCAGTTATTTTGTGCCGCTTGTATTTAATTCAGTCTTAGAATTTCGTTTGAATACTGGCATTGTCAAAGCCTATGGGGATTCAGATAAAGTCCCTATTTTTGAACGTTTTTTCGCTGGTGGCGCGCGCACCATCCGTGGGTACGATGAACGCGAGGTCGGTCCTCTGGATCCTGTGACATTCGATCCTCTGGGTGGGGAAAGCATGGTTGTGGGCACAATCGAATACACCGTCCCGATCATTGAGTTTGTTAAATTGGCTACCTTCCTGGATGCTGGGAATGTTTGGGAGAAGGTGAATGATTTTGGTCAAGATGAACTAAAAAGCGGCGTAGGGTTAGGACTGAGGGTCAAGACTCCTATTGGGCCGATTAATCTGGATTATGGTTATCCCTTAAACGATATCCCCACTGAAGAAGAGAAACAGGGTAAATTTTACTTTAGTGTGAGTCGAGGATTCTAGAGGGGGTTTAGAAAAGGAGGATGCAGTGAATAAGGTCAGAGTTTTCTTTCTAGGATTAAGTTTTGTGTTCTTATTAACGTCGATGTCATTGGCACAACAGGCAGGGAAAATTGCCTATGTCAATTTAAGCCGTCTTTTCGATGAATATTCCAAAACCAAGGAATACGATAAAGTGCTTGAGTCGAAGCATGCTGATTTTGAGAAACAGCGTAATGCGAAAATTGAACAGATCCGCGAAGCTCAGGGGAAATTAGCCCTGCTCAAGGAAGATAAAAAGGCGGAACTGGATCAAGGCATTGAAAAAATGAAAGCCGATTTGCTCGAATACGATCGTCAGCAAAAGCAAGACTTGACCAAAGATCGTAATGAAAAGATCCGCGAAATTCTTCTCGAGATCGAAAAGATCGTCAGTACTTACGCTAAAGAGCAAAATTATGATTATATCCTCAATGACCGGGTCCTCATTTACGGAAATCCGGCGCAGGATAAGACAGAGGATGTGTTAAAGATTCTCAACACCGCCAAGTAATTAGGGATGGAATGCAAAAAACCTTATCCCAGATAGCTCAAATTGTCAAGGGCGAGGTGGTGGGCGATGAGAATCTGATCATAACAGGCTTAAGCGGGATCCAGGAAGCCCAGTCAGGCGACTTGACGTTTATTGAAAACGAGAAGTACCTGCCTTTAGTCCAACACACCAAGGCTTCTGCCCTCATCACTCCTCGTCATTTCGAATGCCCGGGGAAGTCCATTGTCCGGACGGAAAACCCTACCCTTGCATTTTCAGCATTGATCGGTGTTTTTGTGAAGCCTGAACTTTCCTTGTTTAAGGGAATTCATCCCACAGCCCTTATTGGGAAAAAAGTTGATTTAGGCCAAAATGTGACGGTAGGCCCTTACACGGTGATTGAGGATCACGGCCGTATCGGTGAGAATACCGTCATTTCGGGAGGATGCTATGTCGGGCATCATACAACAATCGGCAACAACTGTCTTTTGTATCCTCACGTCAGTGTTCGAGAATACACGCAAATCGGCGACCGCGTCATGATTCATAGCGGCAGCGTTATTGGTTCGGATGGGTTTGGTTATACGCAAGTCAACGGGAAGCACCAGAAAATCCCTCAAATCGGGATTGTCTTCATCGAAGATGACGTCGAGATCGGTGCGAATGTCACGATTGATCGCGCCCGTATCAATAAAACGGTGATTGGCCGCGGGACAAAAATTGATAATTTGGTCCAAATCGCCCACAATGTGATTGTCGGGGAAGATTGTATTATCATTTCTCAGGTGGGCATTTCAGGCAGTGTGAATATCGGCAAGGGTGTCATTTTGGCCGGCCAGGTGGGTATTGCCGGGCATCTGTCGATCGGCGAGGGAGCGATTATCGCCGCGAAATCAGGAATTCATAAATCTGTCCCGCCCCATACACAAATTTTTGGTTACCCGGGCCAACCGATGGATAAGGCCAGAAAAATTAATGCGTGTATTCAACGGCTGCCGGATTATGTCAAAAAGATCCAGGAGTTACAAAAGAAAATCGAAGCGTTAGAAAAGAAAATTTATTCCTCCGATTAACGATTTCCCTAATAATGATGAAACAAAAAACCATTAAAAATGAATTTACCCTTTCCGGCGTCGGGTTGCATACCGGTTCACAGGGGCATGTCCGATTTAAACCGGCCGGTGTTAATGCAGGCATCACGTTTATCCGTGTGGACCTGCCGGGGAAGCCGGTCATTAAGGCAGATCCCACCAATGTCTTCGATGAAGAAAAAATTTCGCGTTGCACGACAATCGGCAAGGGGGAAGCCAGCATCCATACCATCGAGCATTTAATGGGCGCCTTGGCGGGGCTGGGGATCACAAATCTTACGGTCGAGATCGACGCCAATGAAGTCCCCGGGCTTGATGGCAGTAGCCTCGAATTTGTCAAGGCGTTGCACAAGGCCGGCATCGTGGAACAAGATGAACTTGGCGATGTGTTTGCCATCAATGAACCGATCGGCGTTGAACGCAACGGAGCTTCGATTTACGCTTTCCCGTCGGAGGATTTCAAAGTGTCCTATGCGTTGGACTACCCTCATTCAATCTTGGGTGTCCAGTATTTCAGCCGCACCATTACTCAAGAGACGTTTGAAAAAGAAATTGCTCCTTGCCGGACGTTTTGTTTGGAATCGGAAGCTCAAGAACTGAAAAAACAAGGGCTGGGCCAAGGGGCGAATTATCAAAATACATTAGTCGTCGGGGAAAAGGGCGTCATTGACAATCAACTGCGCTTCGCGGACGAATTTGTCCGTCATAAGGTCCTCGACTTGGTTGGGGATTTATATTTATTGGGTGTCCCTCTCAAGGGGCATTTTTATGCGGTCAAAAGCGGCCATCGCCTGAATATCCAGTTGTTGCAAAAAATTCATCACCTGAAAAGGAAAATGGACCGCAAGGCCTGTTGCATTGAGGTTTGCTTGGCGGGGAAAAAAGAAATTGATATCAAAATGATTATGGACATTTTGCCCCACCGGTATCCTTTTTTGCTCGTCGATCGCGTTTATGAAATAGAAGCAGGCCATAAGGCGGTCGGGATTAAGAATGTCACGATCAATGAGAGCTTTTTCCAGGGGCATTTCCCGACGCGTCCTGTCATGCCTGGGGTCCTCATGGTGGAGGCGATGGCTCAGACGGCCGGGGTTCTTATCTTGACGAGCAAAGCGCATCAGGGTAAATTAGCGTTCTTTATGGCGGCGGACAACGTCAAATTCAGAAAGGTTGTTGCGCCGGGCGATCAATTGGTCATGGAAGTGGAATTGTTGAAAGACAAAGCCAGGACAGCCCAAGTTTACGCCCAAGCCAGGGTCGGGTCAGAAATCGTCGCTCAAGCCGAGATGGTCTTTTCGTTCGGTGACGATTCCTATTTAGCGTAACCTATAAAATTGATTCCCTCAGCACGTATTTTCGATTAGAATAAGGTATCGATGGAAAATATTCATGTTCATAAAACCGCCATTATTCACTCGGGAGCTCGAATTTCTCCGGGCGTAAGTATCGGCCCCTACTCCATCATTGAGGAGAATGTGTCGTTAGGCGATAATGTTCGGGTGGGGAGCCACTGCGTCATTACCGGCCAAACCACGATCGGCGCCAATTGCAAAATTTATACGTCTGCTGTCGTCGGAAGTGCTCCACAAGATAAGAAGTTTTCGGCGGACGACAACGTCTTTTTAAACATCGGCGAAAATAATGTGATCCGTGAATTCGTCACGATTAATCCGGGAACTGTTGAAGGGGGCGGGAAGACCGTCATCGGCAACAATAATCTCTTGATGGCCTACTGCCACATCGCCCACGATTGCATTGTCGGCAACAATTGCATCCTGGCAAATGCCGCCACATTGGCCGGCCACGTCATTTTGGAAGATAGCGCGATCATCGGAGGCTTTAGCGGGATCCATCAGTATTGTCGGTTAGGCCGATTATGTATCGTCGGCGGTTACTCCAAAGCGGTGCAAGATGTTCCGCCTTTCTCCATGGTTGACGGCCATCCGGCGAAAGTGGTGAACATCAATGCCCTCGGACTCAAGCGTGCCCAATTTTCGTTGGAAAAAATCCGGGAGCTCAAAAAAGCGTTCCGGATTCTTTTTCATTCCGGGTTGTCCAAGACCAACGCTTTAGAGCGTCTGACCAAAGAAGTCGCGATGTCCCCGGAAATTGAGCATTTGATATTTTTCGTCAAAACGACCAAGCGCGGACTTTGCAGTTAATCCTTAGTTCTCATCCCATGGAATCTCCCACAATCGGACTGATCGCAGGAAGAGGCAAATTCCCATTCCTATTTGCCCATCAAGCCAGAGCCCAAAAACGGCGTGTTGTCACCGCCGCTATTTGTGGCGATACATCGATCTTTTTAAAATTTTTTGTCGATCAATGGGCCTGGTTTAAGGTCGGAGAGTTGACGAAGTTATTGGAATATTTTAAAAAGACAGGTGTTCGCCAGGTCATCATGGCCGGGTATGTCAAGCCGGAAAATCTGTTTGACCCCAACGTGACGTTCGATCCTTTGTCGCAGAAAATTCTTGATGGGCTCGACAATCAAAAAACGGACACTCTCTTAAGTGCCGTGGCTGAGAAATTCAACGAACATGGGTTGGAGCTTATGGATTCAACCCTTTTGTTAAAAGAATTTCTGGCTCCCAAAGGCACGCTTACCCGTCGAGGACCAACACTGGTTGAGTTGGATGATATTGCGTTTGGAAAAGAAATCGCCAAGGGGATGGGTGGCTTGGACGTGGGGCAAACAGTTGTTGTGAAAGAAAAAACAATCATCGCCGTGGAAGCGATGGAAGGCACCGACCGCACGATTATTCGGGCGGGAACAATGGCGCAAGGCCGCGCGGTGGTGGTCAAAATGAGTAAACCTCAGCAAGATCTGCGTTTTGATGTTCCTGTCATCGGCCCCAAAACCATCCGCACCATGATCAAGTCGGGTGCTAGTTGCTTGGCAGTTGAAGCCGGCAAAACATTCATCATCGATCGACCTCTCTGCATCAAACTGGCTGATAAAGCCGGAATCTGTATTCTTGCAGCTTAATCCATTTTAATTAAATAAATTTATATTAGCAGGAAGAACGACGGGGCCTGCCGCTCGATATTCCCCATCCGTGCTCGCATTGGCTGCGCACGGATGGGGAGGCCCCTTCTCGTCCCTTGAAATCGTAAAACGATTTCAGGGATTTAATCCTGAGAAATGTGAACATTTCTCAGGACGTCACCCGTCGTTCCAAACAATGTGAGTTTCAGCGGGTGGCCGGAAACGGGGTGCCCCAATGGCGCGCAGGTAACGAGCACCATTGGGGCTGTTTCCGGACAGGACCCGCTGAAGAAAGATCTCTCTTATAAAGCCATTTTGACCAACCTCTTTTATTGACACATTTCGGCTTTTTCTATATAATTAAATGTCTTTTAATAATATTAATATTACATATTAACTATATAAGGCGGGATTGATGGAAGTTGATGAAATCAAAAAAGTTAGGTTAGAAAAGCTTAAGCAGCTTAAAGAAGATCTCAAGATTGCGCCTTACGGTGGTAAATTTGAAGTTTCTTCCAATATCATCCAGACCCTCGATAATTTCACTGAGGAAAAAGACGTGCGCCTTGCCGGCCGCCTCGTTGGGAACCGCAGCCATGGGAAAGTGATGTTTGGCGATTTGCAAGACCAGACCGGACGGATTCAGCTTTTTATCAAGCTTGAAGACAAAGATTCGAAGATTTTTAGGATCTGTAAATCGTTAGATATCGGGGACATTATCGGTGTCATCGGGAACCTGTTTATTACCAAAACGGGTCAAAAAAGTGTCCGCGTGAAGGAGATCGTTTTTTTATGCAAGTCGCTGATGAGCCTTCCCGAGAAATGGCACGGATTAAAAGATGTGGAAGTGCGTTACCGCCAACGTTACGTTGACCTGATCGCGAACGAAGAAGTGCGCACTTTGTTCATGAAGCGAAGCCACATTGTGACAGCGATCCGTTCGTATTTGGATGAACGCAAATTTTTGGAAGTGGAAACGCCCATGCTTCAGCCCATGGCGGGAGGAGCTCGCGGCCGGCCGTTTAAGAGTAAACACAATGCCTATGACTTGGAAGTTTTTTTGCGCATCGCACCGGAACTGTATTTAAAAAGACTTCTCGTCGGCGGATTTGAACGCGTGTATGAAATCAATCGCAACTTTCGTAATGAAGGAATCTCCACACGGCATAACCCTGAGTTTACGATGCTGGAAGTGTATCAAGCGTACGCCAATTATGAAGACATGATGACATTAACCGAAGAGTTAATTTCCGGATTGGCCAAGGACGTGACGGGGTCTTACAACGTGAACTACCAAGGCCAGGAAATTGATTTTACGCCCCCCTGGGGACGCCGCTCCTTTGCCAACATCATCAAAGAAAAATTTGATATTAATGCAACGGACAGCGCCTCAACGATGCTTGAGAAGGTCAAGGCCAAGCGAAAAGAAAAGTTTAAATTAGAAAAATTGACGCGCTCGGGGGTCATGAAAATCGTCGAAGAGATGCTGGAAGAGGAAAAGATCATGAATCCCGTCTTTTTTATTGATTATTTTGCGTTTTTAAGCCCGCTCGCGAAAACAAGGCCCGATAACGACGCGGTTGCCGAACGGTTTGAATGTTTTATCGGCGGGATGGAAATCGCCAACGCGTATTCCGAGCAGAACGATCCGATTGTCCAGCGCAAAAAATTGATGGAAGATCTGGATGACGATGTGGAGACAGGTAATCGTGCCGTTGACGAAGATTTTTTGACCGCGTTGGAATACGGGATGCCGCCAGCCGGTGGGCTGGGGATCGGGATCGATCGGTTGGTGATGCTTCTAACGGATTCGCCGTCAATTCGTGATGTGATTTTGTTTCCGTTGTTGAAACCGCTTTAAGATGGTCGTAAGGTTAAGGGTTTGGAGGCGAGTATAGTTTTAGGGTTTGGTTCTTAGGCAAAAATTTAGCCTAACCCCCAAAACTTATGACCATACTCGTTTCTAAGCCTTATACCCTAAACCCTTTAAAAAATGCACTACGAAGATTGGATCAGTTACCGTTATTTGACAGCGAAGAAAAGCCGCTTTCTTTCGTTTCTTAATTTTATTTCGGTGGCCGGGGTGGCAATCGGGGTTATGTCATTGATTGTCGTCATCGGGGTCATGGCAGGCTTCGGCAATAATTTGCGGGAAAAAATCGTCGGCACGACACCGCACATTATGATCGAGAAAGAAATCGGCATTCGCGATTTTGCCAAGATCGAAGACAAAGTCAACACCGTTGACGGCGTGACCAGTGTTTCGGCGTACATCCAGGGAAATATTTTTCTGGAATCCAACGGCCAAGCCATGGGGGTTGTGGTGCGCGGGATCCAGACGACAAAAGAGGATTCCGTCACTCGCGTGAAACAGTATTTAGTCGACGGAAAAATGGATGACTTGCGCGGGGACGGCATTGTCATCGGCAAAGAACTGGCGCGCTATTATGGATTTAAACTGGGAGATCAGGTGTCGTTGATTTCTCCCGGAGCCGGGATGGCGGGCCAGGCGTGGCGTTATCCGTTAACAATCGCGGGGATTTTTAAAACAGGGATGGCGGATTTCGACATGAATTTGGTCGTCGTGGATTTGGCCAAGGCCCAACAACTGTTTAATTTAGATCCTAATGAAGCGACAGGCATCGGTGTTAAGGTTAAGGATGTGTATCAGGCTGAAGCGATTAAGACAAAACTCTATGAACTGTTGGGGTATGGATTTTTGATCCGTACATGGATCGATATTAACCGCAACTTATTTGAAGCGCTGTTTTTGGAAAAATGGGGATTGTTTATTATTTTGACGCTGATGGTCATTGTGGCGTCGTTTAATATTATTAGCACCTTGATTGTCACGGTCACCAGCAAGATCCATGACATCGGGATTTTGCAGGCGATCGGCGTCCCTCGAGCATCGATCCGAAAAATTTTTACGAAACAGGGCATGTTGATCGGGGTGACAGGGATTTTTTGGGGATTGGCCAGCGGGTTTGGGGTCTGTTATATCCTCAAAACATACATTCAAGTGCCGGCGGAAATTTATTCGATTGACCACGTTCCGGTGGACATTCAGTTGTCAGATACGATCGCCATTGTCGTTGCGGCCTTTGTGATCAGTTATTTGGCCACGATTTATCCGGCGAGCCGGGCGGCTAAATTGCAGCCTGTCGAAGCCCTTCGGTACGAATAACATTAGGTGGATTCATTGATTCTTGAAGCGCTCAACATTCATAAATCGTACGGTGACGCGAATAGCAAGCTGCATGTGTTAAAAGGTGTTGATTTGACGATTACGCCGGGTGAATTTTTGACGATTATCGGGCCTTCAGGCGCGGGGAAGTCGACACTGCTGCACATTTTGGGTGGATTGGATGTTCCCGATCAAGGAACAGTGTCGATCGAAGGCCAAGATATTTACCGGTTGAAAGACGACCAGCGAGCGAGGTTGCGCAACGAAAAGATCGGATTTGTGTTTCAGTTTTATCATCTTCTCCCGGAATTTACGGCATGGGAAAATGTGGCCCTGCCGATGATCGTTAAAGAAGATTATCGGGACATCAAGCGTTCTAAGGACCAGGCGCTCGCTCTTTTAGGCCGCGTCGGATTGTCAGCCCGCGCCATGCATAAGCCGCAGCAGTTATCCGGCGGCGAGCAGCAGCGGGTGGCGATCGCCCGGGCACTCATTAACCAGCCGCGGATGATTGTTTGCGATGAGCCGACAGGAAATTTGGATTCAGCCAGCGGGCAGGAGGTTTTACGTTTACTGATGACGCTCAATCAAGAGAACCATCAAACATTGGTCGTTGTGACCCATGATGAGCGCATCGCAGAAGTGTCGCATCGCAGTATTCATATGCGCGACGGATCTTTAGTTTCGGCAACAGTCAAACAGGAGCAATAAATGAAAATATATTTAAACGGTCAATTTGTGGAAAAACATGAAGCCAAAGTGTCAGTGTTTGACCATGGGCTCCTTTATGGAGACGGGGCATTTGAAGGGATCCGTTCGTACAACAGCCTTGTTTTTAAATTAAAGGAACATGTGGCCCGTCTTTACGAAACGGCACACACGCTCATGATCAAGATCCCTCTCACGCGCCAACAGATGATGAACGCGGTTGTGGATACGCTTAAAGCCAACAATCTCAAAGACGCTTATATCCGGGTGGTCGTGACGCGCGGGGAAGGCGACCTCGGCCTTGATCCCAGAAAATGTAAAGGGCAGGCAAATATTATAATAATTGCGGATAAAATTACGCTTTACGCGAAGGAATTGTATAATAAGGGCATGGAAATTATCACGGTTCCGACGCCTCGCAATTCGCCGGAAGCGATCAATCCTTTGCTCAAATCGCTCAATTATTTGAACAATATTCTGGCCAAAATCGAGGCCAACAATGCCGGATATTCGGAAGCGATCATGCTCGACCATTTAGGGTACGTGGCCGAATGCACCGGCGATAATATTTTCATCGTGAAAAAGGGTGTTTTGTCGACACCCAGCCAAGGACGGTTGGAAGGAATTACGCGCGATGCGGTATTGGCGTTGGCTCAAAAAAATAAGATCGAAACGAAAGAATGCTTGATAACTCGCCATGAAGTGTATACGGCGGATGAATGTTTCTTAACCGGCACGGCGGCGGAAATTATCCCTGTCGTGAAGGTGGACGGCCGCGTGATTGGCGAGGGAACGCCGGGGCCGGTCACCAAAAAAATGATGAAAATGTTTCATGAAACAACAGCTAAAGATGGTGTGAGATATTAAAATAGAGTGATCAGTGATCACTGAACACTTTAATCAGGGAATTCATCATGCAATGTGATATTTGTGGAAAAAAGAAGGCCACCGTCCATTTGACGGAGATCCTCGATGAGCAGATGACGGAAATGCATCTGTGCGAGGAATGCGCCCGCGAAAAGAGCGTCAAAATGGAACAGCAATTTGGGCTCGCCGACCTTTTGGCGGGGTTGACCGATTTCGGCAAACAGATCAAAGATGTCGAGAAGGTCAAGCTCAAATGCGCCGGTTGCGGGATGAACTACGATGATTTCCGCAAATTCGGCCGCTTGGGATGCAGTGAATGTTACGACACGTTCCAAGCGCATTTAGCAACGTTATTAAAAAAGATTCACGGCAGCAACCACCATTTCGGGAAATCCCCGATGAAAATTTCGCAAGGAGAAAAGGAAAAAATCATCACGTTACAAGAATTAAAAAATCAGTTAAATGAAGCGATTCAAATGGAAGATTTTGAAAAAGCCGCCGGATTGCGCGACAAGATCCGGCAATTGGAAAAAAAGGAAGAGCCCTCATGAGTGTCGATGATTTTATCAATCAAACAGGAGAATGGCTCAAAGGGACGGGGGCCCATTCGAACATTGTCATGTCATCGCGTGTTCGCTTGGCCCGTAATTTAGCCAAGGTTCCTTTCCCGAACAAAGCCCGCAAGAAAGAATTAACAGACGTCTTGGAAACGGTCTTGGCCGCGATCAATGAGACGGAATTTTTTAAGAAATCCTATATTTTCAAAATGACGGAGTTGGATAATGTGGATAAACAATTTTTGATCGAACGCCATTTGATGAGCCATGAGCACGCCACCCAGCCGGACGGTAAAGCGTTGGTTGTGTCCCAGGAAGAAGTCTTGGCACTCATGATCAACGAAGAAGATCATTTGCGCATCCAGGTCATGCAATCGGGATTTAACTTGGATGAAACATGGCAGATCATTAACCGCATTGATGACGGCCTCTCCGAGAAACTCGGTTACGCCTATTCGATCAATTGGGGGTATTTGACCGCTTGCCCGACGAATACGGGAACGGCCATGCGCGGGTCGATTATGTTGCACTTGCCCGCGTTAGTCATGACCAAGCAAATCAATAAAGTGTTGGCAGCCATCGCTAAGTTGAGTTTTGCCTCCCGGGGGTTTTACGGAGAGGGGACACAGGCGAGCGGGAACTTTTATCAGATCTCCAATCAAGTCTCGATGGGCCAGCGCGAAGAGGACGTCATTCAAAATATCAACGGCCTGATTCGCCAAGTGATCGAGCAGGAAGAGCAGGCACGCCAGGCGTTATTAGTGCAGAATAAATCGATGTTGGAAGACAAAATTTTCCGTTCGTACGGAACGTTAAAAAGTGCTCACATTATTTCAAGTCAGGAAACGGTGGAATTATTGTCGATGGTTCGTTTAGGGGTCGACCTGGAAGTCCTCAAAAACATTGATCGGAAGTCCATTAATGAACTGTTCATTATGATCCAGCCGGCCCACTTACAAAAAATTGAAGGGAAGAAATTAACAGCTTCGGAACGAGATGCTCGACGGGCAGCTTTGATCCGACAAAAGCTAGGAGGATATTAAGATGTTTAACCGATTCACAGAACGAGCCAGGAAAGTCATCGTCTACGCCAAAGAAGAGGCCCGACGATTTAATCACGATTACATTGGGACCGAACACCTTCTGTTAGGGTTGGTCCGCGAAGGCGAAGGGGTCGCGGCCGCGGTCTTGCAAAAACTCGGCCTTGATCTAGAGACCATCCGTATTGAAGTCGAGAAATTGGTGCAACCCGGACCGCAAACTCAAGTGCTTGGCGACATTCCGTTTACGCCGCGCTCCAAAAAGGCGTTGGAACTGTCCGCCGAGGAAGCCCGCGCGTTAGGCCATAATTATATCGGCACCGAACATCTTCTGTTAGGGTTGGTCAAAGAAGGTGAAGGCATGGCTTATCGGGTTCTATTAAACTTAGGATTAGACTTGGGCAAATTACGTAACGAAGTCATGGACCTTCTAGGTTCAGGGATCCCCGGATTCAGCAATCAAGAACCTGTGAAGTCCGATAAAACTCCGGCCATCGATGCGTATGGACGTAACCTCAACAAGCTAGCCAAAGAAGGGAAGCTTGATCCGGTGATCGGCCGCACAGACGAGATCGAACGGATTCTGCAGATCTTAAGCCGGCGCACAAAAAACAATCCTGTCTTGTTGGGGGACGCGGGTGTCGGGAAAACCGCGATCGTCGAAGGATTGGCCCAGAAAATCATTAAGGGTGAGGTGCCGGAAATCTTGCGCGAGAAAAATATCATTGTCTTGGATTTGGCGCTCATGATCGCCGGGACCAAATACCGCGGACAGTTCGAAGAACGCATCAAAGCCGTCATGGATGAGCTCAAACGTTCGGGGAAAATCATTTTGTTTATCGATGAATTGCACACCCTCGTCGGTGCAGGAGCTGCCGAAGGCGCCATCGACGCGGCCAATATCTTAAAGCCCGCATTGGCCCGCGGGGAAATCCAATGCATCGGCGCCACCACCCTTGATGAGTACCGCAAGCACATCGAAAAAGATGCGGCCCTGGAACGACGGTTCCAGACGATCATCGTTGATCCTCCTTCGGTCGACGAAGCGGTCCTGATCCTTAAGGGGTTAAGAGATAAATATGAAGCGCATCATCGGGTTAAATATTCCGATGAATCCTTGGATGCCGCGGTGCGATTATCGGACCGTTACATTTCCGGGCGTTCGTTGCCGGATAAAGCGGTCGATATTTTAGATGAAGCCGGAGCCCAGGCCCGTTTGAAAGCGATGGTTGTTCCCGAAGGGTTGAAGGAATTGGAATCGGAGATCGAAAGTTTAAAACAAGAAAAAGAAGCTTTTATTAAGAGCCAGGATTTTGAAAAAGCCGCCAAGATGCGCGATAAAGAACGAGACGCGCGCCAGAAATTGGAAAAATTGAAAAGTCATTGGGCGGAAGAGCGCGATAAAGTCTCGATCACCATTGGCTATGAAAATATTGCCAAGATCGTTTCGCAGTGGACGAAAATTCCGCTGGTGCGTCTCGAACAAAAAGAGACCGAAAAGCTGTTGAAGATGGAAGACCAGATGAAGAGAATGGTCGTTGGTCAAGACGAAGCCATCAGCGCCATTGCCCGTGCGGTCCGCCGTTCACGTGCCGGGATCAAGAATCCTCGCCGGCCGATCGGGTCATTTATTTTCTTAGGACCGACCGGGGTCGGCAAGACCCTCTTGGCCCAAGTGTTGGCCGAAGTCATGTTTGGTGACAAAGACGCCCTGATCCAAATCGACATGTCGGAATACATGGATAAATTCAATGTGTCGCGTCTGATCGGTGCTCCTCCCGGGTATGTGGGCTACGAAGAAGGCGGACAATTAACCGAAAAGGTGCGGCGTAAACCGTATTCAGTTATTTTGCTCGACGAAATCGAAAAGGCCCACACGGATGTGTTTAACATCCTGTTGCAAGTGTTTGAAGAAGGCCGTTTGACCGATAGCTTGGGCCGCAAGGTCGATTTTCGTAACGCCATTATCTTTATGACATCCAATGTCGGGGCAGACTTGATCCGTAAACAAGGCTCATTGGGGTTTGTGTCTCTTAAGGAAGATGTCTCGTATGAAGACATGAAAAATCGGCTGTTGGAAGAAGTAAAGAAAACATTTAAGCCGGAATTCCTCAACCGTGTGGACGACATCATTGTCTTCAAGTCGTTGACCAAAGATAACTTAAAAGAAATCATCAACTTGGAACTCAAAGAATTCGCCAATCGATTGAAAGATAAAGGCATCGAAATCGAAGTATCCCAAGACGCAGTCGACTTCTTGATTGAAAAAGGATTCGATCCCCTGTACGGGGCCCGGCCGTTGAAGCGCACGATCCAACGGTATCTCGAAGATCCGTTGGCGGAAGACATTATCTCCGGCGAATTTAAGGAGGGCAGTAAAGTCAAAGTCGAACGCAAAGAAGAGACATTGGCTTTTGTCTAACCGCATGTCCTTATTGAAGACATATACAGCGATGTTCTTCTTGGCCCTGGGGCTTCTGTGGCCACCGCCCGTCAAGGCCATGGTCACCGAGATCCCGTTCCAGGGAGAGTGGGACATCCCTAACAATAAATTGGAATTTCTATTTGATCTAGGTGATAAGAGAAGCGTTTCTGGGAACGTAACACAACTCACCGCGGATCGATATCATCTTTATTTGAACGTCGATCATGTGAAGTTGTTTAAGTACGATTACTCCAGCGAGATCGATGCGCAGATCGAGGTTAAACGAAGCAATGTCCCCTCCGAACCCTATGTCTCCGGCACGATCGCCAGCCAGTATTCGCTATTGAACTATAAGCCCGTCCGTGATTTGGAAGGGCAATGGGCGTATCACGACAAAAAAATCTATATTCAAGACCTCTCGATGGGGAATGTGGCTTGCCAAGGCACCATCGATCTGGCTTATCCTTACAGCGCTGACTTAAATGTGAAGCTTGCTTCCGTTGAAATGGATGATTTTTTGAATTTTTGGGTCAAGAGCGACATCAACAAGCAATTGGCCGGGCTTGTGTCGGGAGACATTAAGGTCATGGGAACCGCCGATCGACTTTACCTCAAAGGCAGCTTGGAAAGTGATCAAGGCCAAGTCGGGAAACTTCAATTCGATAGCATCTCGTTAAATATCGAAGGGATTTATCCTTACCTGAATATCTCCCGCTCGATGATTTCAGAAACAGATGGGTTGAGCTTTAATGTGGAAGGGCCCTTGGCGCTCAATGATCATGAAAATTTTGCCAAACAAATCAAAGAGCTTAATTTGTCTCCTGTCGTCAACACTAGCCAAGATGGGTCGGAATGGACGTTAAAGGAAACAAAAGAAGGCATGCAAACACGAGCGTTTAAACATATTTATCATAAAGACAATAGCCTTCCATCCGAGCAAGAAAATCCTGATTTGATCGGGTTTGAGAAGTCCATGCAGTTTTAATTAAGATGAAAACAAAGACCATGTACGTTTGTCAGGAATGCGGGGCCCAGGCCACCCGATGGGTGGGCAAGTGCCCAAGCTGTAACCAGTGGAACACCTACGTCGAAGAAAGTGCAGCCCCAGCAACGAGCCAACGGGGCGGAATTGTGTTTAAAGACGGGCCCGTTTTATTGGCCGACGTCAAAGCCACGCACGAAAAACGTTATTTGACAGATATTCAGGAATTGGACAGAGTGTTGGGCGGCGGGATCGTGCGCGACTCGGTAATTTTGATTGCAGGAGACCCGGGCATCGGCAAATCCACGCTGGCCATGCAGATTGCGCTGGCCATCAGTCAAAAGGGGAGCAAGGTCCTGTATGTCAGCGGAGAAGAATCCGTGCAGCAGACCCAATTGCGCGCGCAGCGGCTCAACCCTGCGGGGAATCGCTCGCTCTACATCGTTAATCAGGTTGATCTCGAGACGATTGTGGAATACATCAAAAAGATGCAGCCGCAGGCTGTTATCATTGATTCCATTCAAGTCTTGTACAGCCAGGCGGTCGAGTCATCACCGGGCAGTGTCAGCCAGGTCCGAGAATGTGCGGCCATCTTAACGCATTTAGCCAAAACAATGGGCGTGTGCCTGTTTATCATCGGCCATGTTACCAAAGAAGGAATGATCGCCGGGCCGCGCGTTTTAGAGCATATTGTTGACACCGTTCTTTATTTCGAAGGCGAGCGTTATTCGTCGTACCGCATTTTGCGCAGCATGAAAAACCGTTTCGGCTCCACCAATGAAATCGGCGTGTTTGAAATGAACACCAGCGGATTAAAAGAAGTCTCCAATCCGTCGGAAATTTTTTTGGCGGAACGCCCTCAGAAAGCCACGGGATCGGTGGTGGTCCCGATTTTGGAAGGGACGCGTCCTTTCCTCGTTGAGGTGCAGGGGCTGGTCAGCCGTTCGACGTTTGGAGTGGTACGCCAAAAAGCCCAAGGGTTTGATGCCAACCGCTTGGCGTTGTTGATCGCCGTCTTGGAAAAGCGCTTGGATTTAAATATCCAAGACAAAGACGTGTTTCTCAACGTTGTCGGCGGGGTGAAGGTGATGGACCCGGCCGCGGATTTGGCCGTTGTGTTGGCGATCGCCTCCGCGTTGTTGGATAAAGCGATCGGTTACGATACGGTTGTCTTGGGAGAAGTTGGATTGTCATCAGAGGTCAGGAGTGTCAGTCAAATCGCGCTACGAATCAATGAAGCGGAAAAATTAGGATTTAAAAAATGCATTATGCCTAAAAACAATTTGAAGATGGACAACAATTTTAAAACAAAATATATTCAACTAATCCCGGTCGAAACCGTCAAAGAAGCCTGGCAAGCATTGGCTTAACAAACCAAAGTCCCGACGCTCTCGTAAACTCGAGGCAGGGATCTGGAGAACGATGATGACACTCTCATTTATCCGCTGTTTTTTTGTCCTGATCAGCACGGCCGTCGGTTATTTTGTCGGCGATCTTGTGCTGAGGCCCTTAACGGGAGCGCAGATCGGCTGCTTAAGTGGATTGGTCCTGATTTTCATTGAGAACCGTCTTCACCGGGCGTCGGTGCGCGGACTTTCCAGCATGGTGTTTGGGCTGGTTTTAGGGATCATTTTGGCAAAGTTATTAGCGGACATTATGTCGCTCTTGCCTTTAGGGGATGTGTTCCTGTCGATTTCGCGGGTCGTGTTAACACTGATCTTTTCTTATTTGGGGGCGGTCATGGCGTTGCGCGGGAAAGACGAGTTCAATATTATTATCCCTTACGTTCAATTCCGCCGGCAAGATATGAAAGAAGGGATCATCCTCCTTGATACGAGCGCTATTATTGACGGACGGATCGTGAACATTTATAAATCGAATTTTTTGGACGGGCGATTGGTCGTCCCCCGGTTTGTTTTGCAGGAATTACAAAAGTTAGCCGATTCCTCGGATGATCTCAAGCGCCAGAGGGGACGCCGCGGAATGGACTTGCTGCACGAAATGCAGGCCGATGACACAATCGACATCCGGATCCACGAAGACGATTTCCCGGGCGCGGAAAGTGTCGATGGAAAGTTGATCATGCTGGCGAAACTAATGGACGCGAGCCTTTGCACGACGGATTATAATTTGGGCCGTATCGCTGCGCTGCAAAGTATTAAGGTCCTTAACATCAACGATTTATTGAGCTCGGTGCGATCAACCATTGTGAACGGTGAATCATTAAGGATCAAACTCGTTAAGGAAGGCAAAGAACACGATCAGGCGGTCGGGTATTTGGAAGATGGGACGATGATCGTTGTCAGTAACGCCCGCAAATCGATCGGTGAAGAGGTCAATGTGGTGGTTTCCTCTATCTTGCAGACGCCCTCGGGAAAAATGATTTTTGCAAAGTTACCATGAAACCTATTGTCATGAAAACGCAGGCCATTATTGTTGCTGCCGGCCAAGGCACACGGTTTAAGACAAAGATCCCGAAGTCGTTAGTCCTTCTGCGGGGCAAACCGATTTTTGTTCATACGCTGGGCGTTTTTGCCAAGAGTTCGTTGATTGACAAGATTGTGTTGGTCGCTCATCCGAAATATTTGTCGGAGTTCAAGAACCATGTGGCCTCGTTTCTTGGGTTTCACAAAATCGAGATTGTTCCCGGCGGAGCGACACGGGCCGATTCGGTGGCGCGCGGATTGACAAAAGTGGACGCCGACACCCGGATCGTCGTGGTGCATGACGGAGCGCGGCCGCTTCTGTCAAAGGCGATTTTGGAAGGGACGATTCGTCAAATTTCTTTTCGCTGCCCGGCGGTAACCGTGGGCGTCCCCATGAAACAGACGGTCAAGAAAGTGGCCCGCCGATCGTTAAACGTGCGCGAAACGTTGAATCGTGACGAACTCTGGGAGATCCAAACCCCCCAAGCCTTTCGATTGGATGTATTACGCCGGGCCCATCGTCAGCATTATCAGAAAACATTTACCGACGATGCGGTGATGGTCGAGGCGTTAGGCATCAGGGTGAAAGTGTTTGAAGGGGATTATCGCAACATTAAAATTACAACACAAGAAGATTTGTTGATCGCCGAAGCGTTCTTTGCCGAAGGCGCGCCCCCGGCATCTTGATTCTCCCGTGGAAGGCAAAGCCTTCCCGGGATTTTAAATCCCCGAAATCGCGAAGCGATTTCAGGAGATCCCGTGGAAAGTAAAGTAAAAGAGTTTAAACTCCCTATTATCAAAACATTTTTATCGCAACCCAAAACGCTTTCGATGGACGACTACTTAAAGTAAACGATGCATAACGATAATCTTCATTTATGGCAACATGCGCATACGTTTGGCCAGGAACATCAACGTTCAGGGGAACGCCGGACGACTCTTGTGATTGCCATTACAGCGACGATGATGGTGGTTGAAATTGTTACCGGCATCATCTTCGGGTCGATGGCCTTGCTGGCCGATGGTTTGCACATGGCTTCTCATACAACGGCCCTTTTCATCAACGTCTTTGCCTACATTTATGCCCGGCGCCACGCTCATGATCGGCGATACAGTTTTGGTACTGGGAAGGTCAATGCTTTGGGAGGATTTTCGGGGGCTGTCCTGCTTGCGGTGTTCGCCCTGATGATGGTATGGGGAAGTGTTGAGCGCATCATTCATTCTGTCCTGATTGCGTTTAACCAAGCCATTTTTGTAGCCGTTATCGGATTAATGATTAACGGAGCTTCGGTATTTATCCTAGGGCATGACGACGATCATCACGACACGCGCGCCCCTTCCGACCATCACCATGACCACAATTTAAGGTCAGCTTATTTTCATGTGATGGCCGACGCCCTTACATCCGTCCTGGCGATTATGGCTCTTGTCGCAGCAAAATATTTTGGTCTCATTTGGATGGACCCTTTGATGGGCATTGTCGGCGCTATTCTGGTGTGCCGGTGGGCATGGGGACTTTTGCATGTAACCAGTTCTATTTTGCTTGATAAACAGGGATCGGGTCAAATCATCACAGAGATCAAGGAACGGATTGAACGTGTCGGCGATAACCGAGTTGCTGACCTTCACCTCTGGGTGATAGGCCCGGATATTTACGGTGTGATCATTTCGGTTGTTACTCATCATCCCGAACCACCCGAGTACTACAAGAAGCTACTTCCTTCCGATTTGGGGCTGGTTCATGTGACGATAGAGGTTCATCAATGCCCTGAGAAGGAAGATTCTAGATTAGTCAGTCGATAAAGAAAAGATGGAGAAAGAATGGAAAGAATCGGCATAGGATTTGATATTCATCGCCTGGTCAAGGGGCGGAAACTCATTTTAGGGGGGGTGGAGATTCCCCACCCCGTCGGTTTAGAAGGGCATTCAGATGCGGATGTTTTGTTGCACGCGGTGTGCGACGCGCTTCTAGGGGCCATGGGCAAGGGGGATATCGGTGAGCATTTCCCCAATACCGATAAAGCCTTGAAAGATATTTCCAGCATGGCCTTGTTGGGGAAGGTCAATGATCTTTTACAGCAGGAAGGCTACGCGGTCGTCAACGTCGACGCGGTCATTCACGCCCAGGAGCCAAAGTTGAGCGCGTATAAATCGCAGATGCGGGTTCATCTCGCGGATACATTGGCCATCGATGAAACAGCCGTGAACATTAAAGCCACGACGCATGAAGGACTGGGCTCGATCGGAAGTAAGCAAGGCATTGCCGCTTCCGCCGTTGCGTTAATCAGAAAAATTTAAGTCCTTCGATGCCACTCCCCGGCCCGAGGCAACGGTTGCGGTGGGTGAATGAGTAGAGTCAAACCCCTGAAGAGTCCAAAAGGAGCAAGGAGTACATTATGGAATTATTAAACGGATTATTTACATTGTTTTTATTTGTGGCAGGGTTTGTCCTGGTGGTCGCTGTGTTTTTCCAGGAGGAAATTAAATCCACCAAAGAACGCGACCCGGCGGCTACGGGATATTTACAAATCATCCTGTTGTATGCCGGATTGCACGCGCTGATCGGCTATAAAATTTCCAGCGCGTTATGGAAGGCCAATTTGAAACTGTTGGCACGGGCCGTGTCGCAGTTCACGCGCTTTTTGACCGGCATTGAAATCCATCCCGCAGCCGTGATTGGCCGCGGGTTGTTCATCGATCACGGAATGGGCGTTGTCGTCGGAGAGACATCCATCATCGGAGAAAATGTGACCTTGTTCCAAGGCGTGACGCTCGGGGGGACAGGTAAGGAGACGGGCAAGCGCCACCCCACACTGGGAAATAATATCGTGGTCGGGGCCGGGGCCAAGATTTTAGGCAATATTGTGATCGGGGACAACACGTATGTTGGGGCCAATGCGGTGGTGTTGCGCGATATTCCGGCCAATTCAACGGTCGTGGGCGTTCCCGGGCACATCACCAAGCAAGACGGCAAGAAAATCGATATCATGCTCGACCATGCCCAGGCATCGGACCCGATTATGCAGCATTTGAAAGATTTACTTGTCCGCATCAAAACGTTGGAAGATAAGGATAAACATTAAATCATTCCTGGATTGTCCGCTGGCCTTTCCGCTCAGGCGCTTCGCTAATTCGCGGCAAGGCCACCAGCCAATCCAGGATGTTATTTAATAAATCTTGGTTTTTATTGGCCTTTCGGCTCAGGCGCGGGCAAAAAGCGCCCGCTAATTCGCCTCAAAGCCAATAAAAACCAAGATTATCAATTTTAATGTGGATTTTTTTAGCCTCGACGCGAATTAGCGAAGCGCCTTGAGCGGAGAAGCTAAAAAAATCCACGTTGATATTTTTTCCTGATCATGGCACTTTATATTTATAATTCTCTCACCAAGCGCAAAGAGGCCATTCCTCCCGCCAAAGAGCAAAAAACCATCAAGATGTATTCGTGCGGTGTCACGGCGTACGACCGTTGCCACATTGGCCACGCCCGCAGCCTGTACGTGTTCGACGTGATCCGTCGGTACTTAAAATTTAGCGGATACAACATGAATTTTGTGCGCAACATTACCGACATCGATGACAAAATCATCAACAGAGCCAACGAATTAAAGAAACGTTTTGAAGTTGTTGTCAAAGAGAACATCGACGCCTACTATCAGGATTTGGAAGCGCTGGGGATCGCCAAGGCCGACATCGAGCCGCGCGCGACCGAGAACATCCCGGAGATGGTTGCCCACATCGAGGCCTTGATTAAGAAAGATTACGCGTACGAGATCGGGGGAGACGTGTATTTTAGCGTCCGCCAATTCAAGAATTACGGCAAGCTTTCGCACCAAAGCATCGATCAAATGAAGGAAGCCACGCGCATCGATGCCGATCCGCGCAAAAAAGACCCCCTGGATTTCGCGTTGTGGAAAAAATCCAAAGACGGCGAGCCTTCTTGGAAAAGTCCGTGGGGACAAGGACGCCCGGGTTGGCACATCGAATGCTCGTGCATGAGCATGAAATTTTTAAAGACCCATACATTGGACATCCACGCCGGCGGACGGGACCTGATTTTCCCGCACCACGAAAACGAGATCGCCCAGTCCGAGGCCTTGACCGGAAAACCGTTTGCCAAACATTGGATCCATCACGGGTTGCTCACCATTAACGGCCAAAAGATGGCCAAGTCGTTAGGGAATTTTATTACCGTTCAGGACGTGTTAAAAAAATATCCCGTCGATACCCTCAAAATGTTTTTTTTAGCGTCGCATTACGCGAGCCCCATTGATTATAGCGAAGAAAAAATCCAGGAAGCGGGCAAGGCCCTGCAAAAATTTGATATTCTCTTTTGGAAGGCCGCCGGATTGATCCAGGACGAAACAATCGAAGGCTGCAACGCGGATTTCATCGAGCGCGCGGAAATAAGTTTTACCAAAGCAATGGACGATGATTTTAATACGCCTCAGGCGTTAGCGGCGTTGTTCGATCTCGTCAATGACACCAACAAATTCATCGATGAGGAAAAGAAAGATCCCCGTTACCAGGAAATCATTTTCCAAGCGGTCGAGACGCTGGAAACGTATTGCCGGGAAGTGTTCGGGCTCTTTACGAAAGAGCCGCAAAAAGAATTACCGCCGGCAACCAAAGAGTTACTCGATCAGCGCGCCCAAGCCAGGCAAAAGAAAGATTTCAAGCGGTCCGATGAGATCCGTGCGTTGTTACAGGCCCAAGGTGTTGTCGTTGAAGATACCAAAGAAGGCCAAACGTGGAGATGGGCGTGAGGATTCCCAACGTTTATATTATTGCCGGGCCTAATGGAGCTGGGAAAACAACGTTTGCTAAACAATATTTACCTTTATATGCTAAATGCAAAAATTTTGTAAACGCTGATTTTATTGCGCAAGGGTTGGCGCCGTTTACACCAGAATCGGTTGTCATTAAAGCAGGTAGGATTCTTTTAGAACAAATTGATGCTTTAGCTAACCAAAATGTTGATTTTGCCTTTGAGTCTACTTTGTCAGGTAAAGCATATATCCCCTTTCTCAAAGAATTAAAATCGAAGGGTTATATTATTCATATTTTCTTTTTATGGATTCCTACCGTCAATCTTGCTTTAGCCAGAATTAGAGAAAGAGTAGAACAAGGTGGGCATAACGTTCCTGCCAAAGATGTTCGTCGGCGTTTTGTAAAAAGTTTGAATAATTTCTTTAACGATTATAAACTGCTTACTGATCATTGGTGTATCCTTGACAATTCTACCATCCCGCCTCGATTACTTGCTGAGGGAAAACCTGGTAAAATTGATATTTTTGATGCTGAGGTTTATAAAAACATTTCAAAAGGAAGGGATAAAACCCATGATTAAAGTGAAAAAAATTAGAAATCAGGCTGAAAAAGCCATGCGAGAAGCCGTAAATAAAGTTGTTGAAGAGAGTAAGAAATCTGGAATTCTTTTACCTGTCTGGAAAAACGGCAAAGTGGCTTATATTAGAGCCAAAAATATTCGCAAAACGGGACGATAACGCAGATGAAGGGTAAATTCATTACATTCGAAGGATCGGAAGGGTCGGGGAAGTCGACGCAGATTGCGTTGCTGCATAAATATTTGAAACGCAAAGGCAAGTCGATTGTCTTTATCCGCGAGCCGGGGGCCACCAACATCGGCGAGAAAATCCGCCAGGTGCTCCTTGACGTCAAGAGTGCGGGGATGAATGATATTTGCGAAACGTTTCTCTACATGGCCGCGCGCGCGCAGTTGGTCGAGGAAGTGATTCGCCCCGCGCTCGCCCAAGGCAAAATTGTGTTGTGCGACCGATTTTTAGATTCCACATCTGTTTACCAGGGTTACGGCAACGGCGTTGATTTAAAATTGATCGAATCAATGGGCAAGGCCGCCACACAAGGCGTTAATCCGGACATTACGTTCTTTTTTGATTTGGATGCGGGCAAAGGATTGTCGCGACTGAAACGAAAGAAGGACCGCATCGAACGCCGCTCGCTCGCGTATCACCGTCGGGTGCGTGCTGGTTACCAGGCGCTGGCGAAGAAGGACCCGGAACGTATTAAATTAATCGCTGTCGATGGATCGATTGAAGAGATCCACGGGAGAGTAGTGGGATATATTGATCAATTATTAAAAATCCAAAACTCAAAACACTAAATCCAAAATAAACTCAAAATACAAAATACAAAAGTACGAAATTGTTTGGATCATTTGAATTTTGGATTTGTTTAGGATTTTGGGTTTAGAGTTTTGAGTTTATAAAAATATTACAGAAGACATCCTAATCCACAACGACGTTCTTCAAAGATTCGCTCAGCTCCACCAAGCCCAGCGCCTGGCGCACGCGTACCTGTTTGTGGGGGCGCTCGACATCGGCAAAAGCGAGACCGCCTTAACGATCGCCAAGCTCCTTAATTGTACGGCTCCTAAAGACGGCATGTATTGCAACACCTGCGCGACGTGTTTGAAAATTCAGTCCGGCAATTACCCCGACATTCACCGCATCAGCAGTGAAGAGGGCGAGGCCATTAAGATTGAGCAGATCCGCGATCTGTTGAACCAAAACAAACTGCGCACTTATGAAGCCGCTGTCAAGGTGTTCATCATCAAGAACGCCGAGAACATGACGACCGAGAGCGCCAACGCCTTCTTAAAGACGCTGGAGGAGCCTTCGGCCAACAGCCTGATTATCTTGACTACGTCAGTGCCGGAAAAAATCTCGGCCACGATCCGTTCGCGCTGCCATTTCGTGTATTTTCGTAGCCGACCCAAAGAGATGCTTGTTGGCATGCTCGCCAAGACCTATTCAATGGACAAGCCCCAAGCCCAATTCCTGGCGTCGTTCGCCGAAGGGTGCTGGGGGCGCGCCAAAAAGTTGGAACAAGAAAAGTTTTACGACACCAAAAACGAAATCATCGACCGGTTTATCTTAGGCCGCCACCCCGCCCGCGGCGTTGGCCGCGAAGCGGCGGGGCCAGTTGGCGAGGCCTACATCAAAAGCATTTTGGCCGACAAAAAGCAGCTCAAGGAACTCTTAAACGTTGTCTTAAGCTGGGTCCGCGATTGTTACCTCATTAAAAATGGAGTGCCCGAAAAAGACTGGATGCACAATGACCGTTCCGACGATCTCATGCAATTTCAGCAACAGTACTCTTTCGGCGATTTAACGGCGCTCAAGGAAGAAGTGGTGGGCACCATGAATTTGTTAACAGAAAACCTGAATGTGAAGATTCCTTTAATGATTATTCAGGAAAGGATGTCTCATGGATAGAGTGGTTCAAATACAGCTGGGTGAATACCGGCCGGTTGGGTTGTTTGATATCAACTCAATCGAGGTGTCCCGCGGCGATATTGTGATTGTGGAAGTGGAACGCGGCTCCGAATTCGGCCGGGTCGTGTCGGTCACCGCCGGGGGCTGCAAAAGTAAGGCCGATGCCATCCTAGGCAAGATCCTTCGCAAGGCGACGGAAGGCGACCAAAAGCAAATTGAGAATAACCGCATGAAGGCGCAGGACGCGCTCAACAGCTGTGTGCGCAAAATCAGCGAGCGGGAACTCGACATGCAAATCATCAAGGCCGAGTACACATTCGACAGCAGTAAAATCATCTTTTCATTCACATCCGACGGCCGTGTGGATTTTCGTAACCTTGTTAAAGACTTGGCTAAGATTTTTCGTGTCAGGATCGAGCTCAAGCAAATCGGCGTGCGCGACAAAGCCAAGATCGTCGGCGGCTACGGGGTCTGCGGCCGGGAGCTGTGCTGCTCCTCGTACATGAAAGGCTTCCACGCGCTGTCGATCAAGATGGCCAAAGAGCAGGGCCTGCCCTTAAACCCTTCGCGGATTTCCGGGGTGTGCGGACGGATCAAATGCTGCATGGCGTACGAATTTAGCGTGTACAAAGAATATGCGAAAGCCCTCCCGCACGTCGGGGACAAGCTGAGTGTCGGCGAGGAGAGCGGCAAGGTCGTCATCGTCAATATTTTAAAAAAATATGTCAACGTGGACTTAGGCGAGGGACGCATTGTCAAAGTCCAATGCGACACCCAAAGCCCGCGGATTGTGGAGAGCGCAGCTGTCGCCACCAAATCGAAGGATATGGATGACTCTGACCATCTTCACGAGATGGAGGATCATTAGGAATGTTTATTAATGTCGCCAGCCGCCAGTCTCTGGTGACCGGCGACTAGCGATCCTCTGAAATCGCTTTACGATTTCGGGGATTAAATCCCGGGAAGGCGAAGCCTTCCACGGGACTAGCGACTTATGAAAAAATTTTTTGTAACTACTCCAATTTACTACGTCAACGACAAGCCGCACATCGGCCACGCGTACACAACCATCCTCGCCGATGTCTTGAGCCGCTTCCACCGCCAGCAGGGAGACGATGTCTTTTTCTTGACGGGATTGGATGAGCACGGACAAAAAGTCCTGCAAGCCGCCGAGAAACGCGGCGTGTCCCCCCAACAACACTGCGACGAACTCGCCCCGCGCTTTTTGCAGTTGTGGGACAAGTTAGAAATCGGTTACAGCGACTTTATCCGCACGACCCAGTTGCGCCACGTCAAAGTCGTCCAGGATGTGTTGCAAAAAGTGTACGACGCCGGCGACATTTATCAGGATGAGTACACGGGCTGGTATTCCGTGGCCGAGGAGCGCTTCATCACCGCAACCGAAAAAGAATCGGGGCAGTTTCGCGACGTCAAAGAGCTCAAAGAAAAGAATTGGTTTTTTAAGATGAGTAAGTATCAGGCGCAGCTCATCAAAACCATCGAAGACAATCCCGGCTTTATCCAACCCAGCCATCGACGTAATGAAATCCTTGGGTTTTTAAAGCAACCGTTGGGTGATTTGTGTATTTCCCGTCCCAAATCACGGATGAGTTGGGGGATTGATTTGCCCTTCGACAAGGATTACGTCACCTACGTCTGGTGGGACGCGCTGGTCAATTACATCACCGCTCCCGGTTACGGCGTCGATGAGAATAATTTCAAGAAATGGTGGCCGGCCCAAGTGCATTTGATCGGCAAAGATATTCTAACGACCCACGCTGTGTATTGGCCCACCATGTTATTTTCGTTGGGGCTCCCGTTGCCGCAAACGATTTTCGCGCACGGCTGGTGGCTCATCGGGGAATCCAAAATGAGCAAGTCGGTGGGGAACGTCGTCAATCCTCTGGATTTGGTCGACAAGTATGGGGTTGATCCGGTGCGTTATTTTTTGATGCGCGAGATGATTTTAGGCCAGGACGCGAATTTCACGCTCGATAGTTTTATCAAACGCTACAATTCGGATCTTGCCAATGATTTTGGGAATTTGCTCAATCGTGTCGGGGGGCTCATCACGAAATTGTTTAATGGAGAAGTGCCCAAGCCCGGAAAATCCGAAGCCACTGAAACCGAAATCCACAATATCGTCAATGCGTTGCCTGAGAAAATCAATAAATGTTTAAGCGAATGGAGTGTCAATGGCGCGATTGAAGAGGCAATGAACCTCGTGCGCCACACCAATAAATATATTGAATCGCAAGCCCCCTGGAAGGTCGCCAAAACCGATATGGAGCGCACCGCCACCATCCTCTACACAGCCACCGAAGCGCTACGCGCCGCCACTGTTCACCTTGCCGCGGTCATGCCAGCGAAAACCAATACCGTTTTAGCAATTTTAGGCGCCAAAGGCACCGGCCCGTCGTGGGGAGGGCTCAAGCCCGGCACCAAACTCCCCAGCCATGAAGCGTTGTTTCCGAGGTTGGAGGTGGAATGATGAATTATGCTTCCATAATCGTGAAAGATGTGATTATTTCGTATGTTTTCACGATTATATTAACAAAATCGTGAAAATAAGGGTTGTTTGGCCATATGGTCAAGGCGTTCGAGCGCGCCACAGAAGGTGATGCTCTGCACTGTCATTTGCGAACCATCGGCTGTGGTTCGCAAAATCCACTTGTTTTCAGGCCCGATCAATGGTATATTATTTGCGAACCAACACGAGTAATTCGATCAATTTTATGTGGAAAATGAGGTCTTATGGTTCGGAAAGTTCGATTAACTAAGTCCCCCGATTTGAAGTCCCAGGTCCAACAGCTGCGTTCCCAGTTCGGTGATGTGATCAATGTCACCAACGCCGAATGGTATTCTTTATTTAAAGATGAAATCCGCAATTCGATCGCGATTGAAGGTGTTTTCACCAACCGCCAGGACCTCTTAGATGTCCTTGAACATAACAAACGCACGGACAAGCAAAAGGCGGCGGCAATTTTGGGTTACTACGAAGCCGCCAGTGCCATGTATGAATACGCCAATAATCAATTTAAAGAAAATGAGTTTATGCTGCGCATGGCCGATATTAAGCAAATCCATACGCTCTTGATGCGTTATGAAAAAGATCTAGGAACATATATTGGCGCGATTGGGGATTTCCGCAAAAATAATATCCAGGTGGCCCAGGCCACATTTCGCCCTGTGGATGTTTTTTACGTGCGCCAGGCCATGGAATTGTTCATTAAATGGTTTAATGAAAATCTAAAAAAGAAACATTATGACGGCATCACGTTGTCCGCCATCGCCCATGTCTGGTTCGAGACCATTCATCCCTTTAGCGACGGCAACGGGCGGGTGGGGAGGATCTTATTGAATTATGCCCTCATTGGGCAGGGGTTGATGAATGTGGCGATTAAAGGCGTCGCCAAGAATGAGCGTGAGCAATACTATCATGTCTTGGAGAAAGCGGACCGCTCGTTTGAAGACATTCATCGTCGGATCGAGGGGGGGAAGAAAATCCAACCCGCCGATCTCGCCCGATCAATCCGCCAAGAAGATGTCCAGCCGTTTGTTGTCATGATTACCGGGTTGCTCAAGGAAGCAATCAACCGGCTGAAAGGCGGGAAGCTAACGAATTTAAGCCAGGAAGCGCTTGTGCCTTTACGCGATCTCGCCCGTGTGTATGACTATTCGCAGGATTATCTGCGCAATTTGATCAATCGCGGCCAGTTGAAAGCTCAGAAAAAAGGGAAGCTGTGGTACGTCCGTGTGCGCGATTTAGCGCGGTACGTGGAGAAGGCGGGGAAAAGTGCGCCACACCAATAAATATATCGAATGCCAGCAAAAACCAATACCGTCTTAGCAATTTTAAGCGCCAAAGGCACCGGCCCGTCGTGGGGTGGGCTAAAGCCTGGTACCAAATTACCCGCGCACGAAGCATTGTTCCCGAGGTTGGAGGTGGAGTAGAAAAATGACTAATCAAAATAGATTTTTAAGCTTCTCAGATGAATATAGGGAATGTGTAGCTAATTGGCGATTTATAATTGGTACTCGTTTTACAATTTTAGGTTTTTATTTAACATTTAATGCTGCATTTTTATTCCAGGTGTTAAGTCCAGAAATAGAAAATTTATATGCTAAATTAATTATTTCATTAGTAGCCTTAGGTACTTCAATGTTCATACTTTGTCTTCAGATTAGAAATCGAGAACTTTATTTTCAGTGCGTTGAAAGAGCTAAGCAAATTGAAAGTAATAAGGAAAGCATGCAGACCCTAATGGTATTAATGGATGATCCTAAGATTATTCATAAGTCTTCTGGTTATGGACTTCATACAGTAGGATTATACGGCTTGCATTGGCTTGGGATTATAATTTGGTTAATTTTAGCCTTCATATATTCGTTCCAGTTTTTTTCATGCCCATGCTTAAAATAGAAGAATATGAGAAATAGATATGAATTTCGAGACCACCCGAACTCGTAGCATACGTTCCCTCATTTAAAATGAAAGAAATAAAACAAGCAAAATCAGGTTTAGGTTATTTAGATATCAATCTATCGCAGAATAGCTTATCCATCACTAAAGCATTTTTCTGGCAGATTAAACATAACTCCGGCCAGATAGAAGTTAGTCTTAAAATAGGGAGATATAAAAAGAATGCAAAAGTAATTTGGTTAGTTGATGGGCCAGTTTGTAGTGATCCAAAAAGCGAAATCACATTAAATGAAAAAGAATGGAAGGCTATGGTAGACTTTATTTCCGAAAATCATCAACCAATAAAAGACAATGTAAAATATTATATCCCGTTTAATGAGAAATTTGATGCTACGAGTATTAAGCATTTAAAAGCAATTTTTAACAATGAAGAGAAGAAAACAGTGCTAGATTTTATTACTCCCCGAAGGGGCAGAATACCACGGGCTTGCCCGTGGATGAATGTTGAGGAGCCGATATGATAGAATGTGGGAATGGAAAATCGATTTTCTGGGCACGGTGTATATCGAGCGCAATATCATATCGTTTGGGCAACAAAATATCGGCGACGAATCCTGAATCCTGGGATGATCTTCCCCCGAAAAAGTGGACACTATGAAGAGTTGGTGTTAGGGTAAAAGCCAGCTCAGAAGGGGGTGTCCGATGGTAGGAGAAAACGGAAAA
>JAGVNC010000099.1 GCA_020053475.1 Candidatus Omnitrophota bacterium
CCTGGAGCGCGAGCTTCTTTTGTCAGAATTGAAAAATGACCCTCGAGTGATTGAGGCATTTGTATTATCAACGTGTAATCGTACGGAAATTTATGCCCATTTGATCAGTGATGATCCTTCGGCTCTTTTTGATGTGCTTCGTCAAATTAAGAAAAATGTCTTGATCCCCGATTTAGGTGAATATTTTTATATCAAGAGGAACGAAGATGTTATTCGCCATTTCTTTGAAGTAACATGCGGCTTAGATTCGTTGGTCATTGGCGAGAAGCAAATCCTCGGCCAAGTCAAAAGTTCTGCTGAATTAGCCCGCCGGATGGGAGCCCTTGGCAAGGTTTTTAATATTTTGATCAATACGGCACTCCACGTTGGCAAGGCTGCACAAACGAAAACTCAAATAGGATGCGGCGGCTCATCAATAAGCTGGGCAGCCGTTGCCATGGCCCAAAGGATGTTAGGCTCTTTTGAGAGCAAAGTCATTCTTATTATAGGCGCAGGGAAGATGAGCCAATTAACAGCCGGGCAGCTCCTGCGGAAATCGGTCCAGGATATTTTTGTCATGAACCGGACATTTGAAAAAGCCCAGGAATTGGCCCAAAGGATCGGGGGACAGGCCGTTACATTTTTGGACCTTAAAAATATTTTAACCCGTATCGATGTTTGCATCTGCTCGGCCGGGGCCTCTTATTTCCTTATTGATTCGGAAGCTGTTGATGAGGTCATGAAATTGCGCGGGGGAAGGCCGATATTATTTATTGATATTTCCACCCCGCGGAATATTAACCCTGATGTCGTGAAGATCCCCAATGTGCAGCTTTTGTCCATCGATGACCTGCATAAAGTCATCGATGAGAATATCCAATCTCGTTATGAGGCAATTGTTATAGTAAAACAAATGATTGAACAAAGTGTCGCCCTCTTTCATAAAAAAATGATCAAAGGTAGATGCATGCCGTTGCCGGTTTGTGTCCGTTAATGCAAGAAGAATCAATGAAATCCAAGTTTGTATCCTTTATTTTATCTATGCCCTTCTTGACGATAACAACGTTGAGTTTCGCCAATGTTGATCAACTCAAAGTTTATCGGGAAGTTAACCCTGGAGACAAGAAATGAAAAATTTTTTAAAAAGACAGATGGCTTCTTACGGTTTGTTATTCACTCTAAGTTTGATTGTCGTTAATGCTCAAGCCGCTACGGAGAAACAAGGAAATTCTTCTATTAAAAGTGAGGCTACGTATGTGGGCGCAGAGACATGTGCTGTCTGCCATGAAGAAAAGAACCGGGAATATCAGCTCTCAACGCATGCCCGGATAGCCACATCAAAGGAGAGCGAGTTTGTTGCGAATGGTTGCGAAATGTGCCACGGGCCGGGAAGCATCCATGTTGATGAGGGCGGCGGGAAAGGCACAATGATCAATCCTTCTAAGAACCCCAGTATTTGTTTTACATGCCATTTGGATAAAAAAGCGGAATTTTCTTTGCCTTATCACCATCCGGTGAATGAGGGAAAAATGAGCTGTTCCGACTGTCATAACCTGCATGGGACAGATCCCCGGCCATGGACATCAAGCTCTATGGATGATGTCAATGCTGTCTGTTTTAAATGCCACAAAGAAATGCGAGGGCCTTTTGTTTTTGAACATGAGGCGATCAGTGAAGGTTGTACAACATGCCATAAAGTGCATGGTTCCATTCACGAAAAAATGCTGTTTATCCGGGATATCAATTTGTGTTTGCGATGCCATACGCAAACAAATTACCCGACCATCGGTGATTTTAACCACGGGGTAACAAGATTTACTCAAGGCACCTGTTTTAGCGGTGGATGCCATACGGCAGTGCATGGCTCTAATTTTGATGACCATTTACGGTATTAGTCCAAAATAGGGGGGCGTTATGAGAATTGTTAGCGGCGTCATTTTTTTGACTTTAGGGATTGGCTTAATGACGATTGTCCTAAGAGCCGGACCTTCTTTTGCCGAGGATCCGAATACTTCTTTTAAGACAAGTGTCATGGGCAAGTGCACCCATGTTAAAGGAGATGTCGCAAAATTCCGTGCTCATACCTGGGCGAAAGATGGATGTGTGGATGGAGAAGGGATCTTCTTTGAAAAAGAGTCATCCGACGGCACAATAATGACTTTCGATGGAGATGTTGTCCCCCAGGAGAATGATCAGGACATTGATTTTACGTTGAGCAATGAGAATTGGGGGAATGTTAATCTTAGTTATGAGATGTTCAGAAAATACTACGATAATTCCGGAGGCTTCTATTATCCCTTTGCGACGTTAGAAAGTAACGATGCCCAAGATGCCGACCTGGAATTGGACATCGGGAATTTTATGCTTGAATTTAATCCCAACTTTGAACATTTTCATGATATTAGTTTCATGTATGAACGTGAAACTAAGGATGGGCGCAAATCGCGTTTGACCTGGACCCCGGTCACTGAAGGGGCGCTCACGAAAAATATCGGCCCCGCCTGGCAAGACATTGATGAAACAGCCAACATTTTTACGCTTAAAGGCGCCACAACATTGGCCGGATTCGACGTCCAGGGCCAGCAGCAATTCGAAATTGTTGACGCGAATCTGTCGCGGGAAGAAAAAAATCTTTCGACAAATTCTACCGCGTCCGAGAAGAAAATGAGGATCCAGGAACAAGAGCCTAAGACTAAACTGATGACAACCATTTTAAACGGAGAAAAATGGTATAACGATGATAAATCATTTCTTTCTTACGCGTACCGCTTTACTAAGCTCGAGAATGATGAACACGAAAAAATCACTGAAACAAATGAATTTGGCGTGCCTACGACCTTTTCTAACCCTAAACAAATACTCCCGTCCGATGCCTCTAATTCAGTTCATTCTCATGCGTGGGTTGGGCATTATATGACTAAGCCGACACAAAAATTAAAATTAGCCGGGAAACTTAAAACAGAATACCTCAAAAAGGAAAGCCACTCACAATATAACCTTGATGCCTCACCCAGCAGTTCCGGGGGATCAACGCCAAACGGAGTGATTGATTCGCAGGATAATAACTATTCTACTAATGGGATATTTAACGTTGGGGAAAATCTATCGTTAGACTACAATATTACTGATAAGGCAACGTTCTTTGGGGAGGCCGAGCTTGCTCAGTTAAGGAATCATATACGAGAAGAGCAGAAGAATATCAGCAATGTGTTGAGTTGGGAGAGGGAGACCATCGCCAAAACCACAAAAGGGATTGGAGTGTTGGGGGTCAGGTATGTTCCCGCCCGCCAGTTTAATATGACAACATATGTCCGTCATCGTCTTGAAAACAATGATTACGATGACAAAGTCGATACCCTTTTGGGTGTTAATTCAGCCTTTGTTGACAGTATGAAGCTCAACTCGGATGAACTTGCGACAAAATTTACCTGGAAACCATCTCAATGGTTTCAAGGAGGATTTCGGTATCAATATGTTCAGAATTTATATGATCTTCGAGTCGAAGAGCAAGAGAATGCCGTTTCAAAGATCAAATCACATACGTTTACTTATGATATCCTGGTTCAACCCATTGAAACGATTCTTACGAATCTTTCTTTTTCGAGACAGACATTCAATGCGACGACACCAGCCGGGTCTAAAAGCACTGTTAAAATCCCGGGATTCAACGCCGATGTGAATAGCTGGATTCTGAGCAATAGTTATGTCCCTAATGAGGAATTAACTTTCTCCAATGTCTTTTATTATTCCTTTGCCGATAATTTCAATGATTTTACTTCAAGCGCCTTACCATTAGCAATAAGTAATACGCGATATTCTATTGATCTTAATGCTAATTGGGCCCCGGCTCATAAAGATTGGTCGGTCGAACCGCATTTTGCGTATTATAATTATAAAGGGACTTCAATTTCCGAATTTGGGGATTATACCGCTTCGGCCGTTTGGTTAACATTTAAATACGATTGGTTTTAACGTAATATTAGCTTCTTTCCCTTCCTTTAATAAAAACAATAAGGCGTTCCTTTGGCTCAAGATAAATTTAAAAATCAAAAATTTTCAGACTATTCTTATCATGTTATTTTTCTTCTAGGCGCAATCCTCGCCATTTTTTTTGTGGTGTTCCCTGCCTTCGCAGGGGCGCAGAAGATCGAAGGGAATGCCTGCATTGCCTGTCATGAAGATATTTGGCAAGAAGCTCAAGACAGTGTCCATTCACGTAACGGAATTCTTTGTCAAGACTGCCATGGCGGAGATCCAACAAAATCAGATCCAGCCCTAGCAAAAAGCCCTGAGACGGGGTTTCGGGGGATTCCTGAAAAGAAGCAAATCGCCGAAATCTGCGGGAAATGCCATGCCGATGTAGAGTTTATGAATGCGTACGGCGTGCGCACTGACCAGCTTGAACGCTATAAGACAAGTGTCCATGGGAAAAAGCTTCTCATTGAGGGAGATCATAAAGTCGCTGTTTGCAGCGATTGTCATGGTTATCACGATGTCCTTCCCATCAGTGACGCCAATAGCCCGGTTTATCCTCTGAATATTCCCAAAACATGCAATCGTTGCCACGGCAATGATAAACTGATGTCAGGTTATGGACTCCCGACGGATATGTTTGAGAAATACAGCAAAAGTGTTCACGGGCAGGCCTTATTCGAGAAAAAAGATTTTTCTGTTGCCAATTGTGCCAGCTGTCATGGAAGTCATGGAGCTGTCCCCCCGGGGGTCAAGGAAATCAGCGCAACGTGCGGCAAATGCCATATTAATGAAAAAAAATATTTTCTAGAAAGCGTGCATGCCAAAGCGAATGAAGAGGGCAATTTTTCTGAATGTATCTCTTGCCACAGTAATCACGCGATTCAGAAACCAACCCCTGCGCTATACGAAACGGCGTGTGTTCAATGCCATGACGAGAAGAGTGATGCCGTTGAGCAAGGAAGAAAGATATCCGGGATGCTGTATCATGCAAATGAAAAATTTAAGTTGACGGAAATTTTGGTTAAAAAGGCGTCCATGGAAGGGATTTTTGTTGAGGAAGAAACGGCGTCGCTGGAAGAGGCTAAATCGAATGTCACCGGCATGGCTCCTCTTCAACATACATTGTCCATTGAAAAAATAACGGATTTGGATCAGCAGGCCAACCAGAGATTCGCCGAGATTGAAAAAAATATTAATCAAAAACGGCAAAATCTTAAAATGCGCAAAATTGCGCTTATTCCTATTTGGATATTTATCGCCGTCATGGCAATTGTTTTATGGATGAAATACAACCGCCTCAAATCAGGAAAATGAAAGGGATTCCGTGGATCCATCGTTAAATGAAAAGACAGGGGAGACTCTTTTAGAGAAAAAATCGGTTTCCAGGCGAGATTTTCTTGATTATATTATTCAGGGAGGGTTGTTGGCGACGTTCATGGCAATGTTATTACCGGCATTGTCCTATTTATGGCCGGTGACGCGAAGAGGCCCTGCCGGGGGGATGATGGATGTTGGCCTTCTGGATGAAATCCCGATTGGCGGGTCAAAAAAGGTTGTTGTGGAAGGAAGCGTCTTTTTGCTAGTACGGACAGATGATGGCGTTAAAGCCTTTTCTGCTATTTGCACGCATTTAGGTTGTGTGGTCGCCTGGGATGCGGCCAAAAAACAGATTGAATGCCCTTGTCATGCGGGAGTTTTTGATTTGGATGGGAGGGTGGTTTCCGGGCCGCCTCCCAGGCCATTGCCTATTCATCTAGCCAATATTGTCGATGGGAAAATCTATATTCAGGTATAACAATATATGTCGATGAAAAACATTATTAGTCACTGGATTAATGAGCGCTTTGAAGTTGAGAAAATCAAAGGGCCGTTAAAAAAGCAGCTTGAAAAGCCGTTGCCGGGCCATGTTAGTTGGTTTCATACTTTGGGGAGCATGTCGTTTTTTCTTTTTATCAGCCAGGTGTTAACGGGAATCCTCCTCCTTGTTTATTATCGGCCGACGGTGGATGAGGCTTTTCAAAGCGTTAAGTTTATTACAACACAAGCGTACATGGGATGGCTGTACAGGCAAATTCATGCCTGGGGCGCCAACCTGATGATTATTATTGTTTTTTTACATATGCTGCGGACGTTTGTTACCGGCTCTTTTAAAAAGCCAAGAGAAATTACCTGGATTATCGGGGTCTTTCTTTTTATTTTGACGTTAGTTTTCGGCTTTACGGGTTACCTCCTTCCGTGGAATCAATTGGCTTATTGGGCGACAACGGTCGGGACGGAGATTGCGGGGGCCATCCCTTTTGTTGGAGAATGGATTAAGACCCTTTTGCGGGGAGGGCCCAATGTCGGGGGAGAAACGTTGTCGAGATTTTTTGTTGTGCACGTGATCATTCTTCCTTGGGCAGTATTTTTCTTAATCGCTATTCATCTTTTCTTTGTGCGTTGGCAAGGGATTGCGACGATGGATCCCGTTGATCAAGCAAAAGAGCCCAAGCCGGAGAAGAGCATCCCATTTTTCCCTCATCATGCGTTGAAAGAGGGAATTGTATTTTTTATTTTATTAGGCTGGATGATTACATTATCGGTTCTGATGCCGTTTGAACTAGGGGAGGTCGCTAATCCTCTTGTGACACCGTTAGCGATCAAGCCTGAATGGTATTTTCTTCCAATGTATCAAGTGATTAAATATTTCTCCAAGCTGGCTGGTATTTTTGTCGTTTCCCTTGCTCCGCTCTTTCTTCTGGTTTGGCCTTTTCTCGACAAAAGTAAAGAACGTCATCCGCTCAAGAGGCCGGTATCCATGACGATAGGGGTATTAGTTGTTTTTTCTTTATTGTTTTTTGGATTTTTGGGACATTTTTCAGAGTCGAAACGACGGATTTTGGGGAAAGAATATGAATTTGACATTTACGGCAAGCCACATGTTGTTTCGGGAGACGGTATCCAGCAAGAAGGTAAAAAATAGAAAATATTGAGTTCAAAGTATAACTTGAAAGGAGTGTCTTATGATTAAACACAGTTCTTTTTTTGCCGCCATGGGGCTATTCATCAGTTTGATCGCCTGCGATTCGGGTTCTTCCTGCCATGCGGCCACTGTCCCTGAGCATGAATTTGTCGGCGTAAGCAAATGTTCTCTTTGTCACAAGAAACCAGAGAAGGGGGAACAATATCTGATTTGGCAGGAATCCAAACATTCTAAAGCATTCGAAGTTTTAGGGACTCCTGAAGCGAAAGAAATCGCTGCTCAAAGAGGAGTGGATGACCCGCAAACAAGCGGAAAATGCCTAAAATGTCATTCCACCGCTTATTGGTTTTCGGAAAATAAAGTTACCGAAAATATTCCCGTTGAGGAGGGCATTTCCTGCGAGACATGCCACGGCCCGGGGAAAGATTATATGAAGAAGAGCGTTATGGAAGATAAAGATGCAGCGATCGCCGCGGGGTTGGTCATTGCAGATGAAAAAGTTTGTCTGCAGTGCCACAACGAAGACAGCCCTAACTATAAACCGTTTGATTTTAAAATAATGTGGGATAAAATTAAACATCCTATTTTAAAATAAACATATTTTTTAATTGAGATAATGGGAGGTGATGAACCTCCCATTATTTTAATGGTGGTTAAATGCCCCCTGAAAATCAACAAAAACAAAGTTACTTTCACAACTGGATCAGTGTCCTTGGAATAATCTTTTCTGTCATCTGGTTTGTCATCATTTTGTTTTTGTGGATATTAGATTTTACCGCGAAAGAAAAAAATCCCTATCTCGGCGTTGTCATCTATTTTTTCCTTCCCATGTTGCTGACTTTCAGCTTGGTTGTTATCCCCTTAGGCGCCTGGCGGGAACGGAAGAAAAGATTAAGAGGGATTAAAGTCAGGCGATTTCCTATTATTGATTTTAACAACCCCCATCATCAGCAGTTGGCTTATACCATCTGGGGGATTGTGACTCTGTTTTTCCTTTTTACGTTAGTTGGCGTTTATCAAGGGTACCATTTTACAGAATCAAATGAATTCTGCGGGAAGCTTTGTCATGAGGTGATGAAGCCGGAATTTGTCGCGTACTCCCAATCCCCTCATGCCCGGGTGAAATGTGTGGAATGCCACATTGGTCCGGGGGTGAACTGGTTCGTCCGTTCTAAATTATCCGGGACATATCAGGTTTTTTCCGTTCTTGCTAAGAAATATCCGCGCCCCATTGAGACCCCGGTTAAGAATTTACGCCCTGCCCAGGAAACCTGTGAAGAATGTCATTGGCCTAGGCAGTTTTATGGGGCGGTTGAAAGAAACCATCAATATTATATGCCGGATGAAAAGAATTCTCCCTGGCAGACGCGATTGCTCATTAGAGTCGGCGGGGGCGTTCCTCCGTATGGGAAAGAAGAGGGCATCCACTGGCACATGAATATTAAGGATAAAGTTTACTATATTGCCAGTGATGATAAGCGCCAGGTGATTCCGTGGATAAAAACTGTGAGCCCGGATGGGAAAGAAAGAATTTTCGTCGATAAAACATCAAAATTTACAGCGGCCAATCCTCCTGACAAAGAAATGCGTTTGATGGATTGTATGGATTGCCATAACCGGCCTAGCCATGTTTTCAAATCTCCTTCAGTCGCCATTGATGAAGCGATGGCGTACGGAGCTATTGACCAGTCGCTTCCCTATATCAAACGAGAAGCGGTTAAGGCCCTTTTCGCAGATTATTCTTCCCAGCCAGAAGCGAAAATAAAAATTCAGCAGAACCTGGAAAATTTTTATCAAAAAAATTACCCGCAAGAATGGTCGGAGAAAAAGGAAAATATCAACAAGGCGGTTCAATCTATTATACAAATTTATGGAACTAATTTTTTCCCGGAAATGAAAGTTTCCTGGAAAGAGTATCCGAATAATATCGGGCATTGGATTTTCCCGGGATGTTTCCGCTGCCACGATGAGAATCATAAAACGGAAGACGGAACAACTCTTTCGAGAGAATGCAACACCTGCCACACCATTATTGAACAGGGCGCGCCGGACTCTTTAGAAAAGAATGCGGAGGGGCTCAGCTTTCGTCATCCGGAAGAAGATGAATCGTGGAAAGAAATGAGTTGTAGTGAATGTCATGAGGGGAAATAATTGACAGACCGGTGAGGAACTGAACCGGCATCGCTGTAGTAAAAAAAACTATAGGAGTTTGAATTGAAACTGCCAAAAATCCCCCAACAAATTATCAGTTTATTCATCCTTCTCTTGGTGGTCTTAACCGGTTTTCTTTTCGCCCGTAAATATTTTACACCACCCAGTTTTGGTCTGTACGGACATTACCGTGCTAATGCCGTTGATGAAATAAAAGCAAGGGGAATGAAGTACGCAGGTTCTGAGTCTTGTATTGAATGCCACGACGATATCTATAATCTTAAAGCCAAGGGATATCATAAAAACGTCGCTTGTGAGATTTGTCATGGGCCCGCTGGAAAGCATGCCGACGATCCATCGGAAACATCACCGGAAATCCCTCATGATCGCAGCAAGTGTACGATCTGTCATGATTACAACCTGGCACGGCCGACGGGATTCCCTCAAATTATTGCCAACCAGCACAATCCCGGGAAATTTTGTACACAGTGCCATCAAGCTCATAATCCGACACTGCCCCACACACCAAATGAATGCGGCGCCTGCCATCGTGAAATCGCCAGCCAAAAAATGGTTTCCCATCACGCCTCGTTAGAATGCACAACGTGTCATGAGGCTCCCCTTGAGCATTTGACGGACCCCCGTTCTTTTGAGGTCAAGAAGCCTATGACGAAGGAATTTTGCGGCCAATGTCACGCCCGCGATGCAAATAGCCCGGTGGAAATCCCGAGAATCGATCTACAGATACATGGGGGGCGTTATCTGTGCTGGGATTGTCATTATCCGCATAACCCGGAGGCGAATCGATGATCAAAGAAAGTACTTCAATGACCAGAAGGGAATTCTTAGAGATTTGCTTAAAAAGTTTCCCCTTGTTTGTATTTTTTCCTACTTTTTGGATTGATGAACTTTTGGCTTTCGATGCCGAGACCTATGATCCAACCAAGCACAACTACGCCATGGGAATTGATATCGACAAGTGCATCGGCTGCGGACGATGCGTAGCCGCCTGCAAAATCGAAAATGATGTTCCCAAAGAACAGGAGTATTTCAGGACTTGGGTGGAACGTTATGTTGTTTCTACCGACGGAGAAACCCAAGTCGACAGCCCCAACGGAGGGATTGACGGCTTCCCAGTCTTAAATAGCGACGAAACTATTTTAAAATCATTTTTTGTCCCTAAATTATGTAACCACTGCTCGAATCCGCCTTGCGTTCAAGTGTGCCCTGTGGGGGCGACATTTAAAAGCCGGGACGGAGTTGTGCTGATTGATGAAAAATATTGTGTCGGTTGCCGCTACTGTATCCAGGCCTGTCCTTATGGGGCGCGGTATATGCACCCGGAAAAACACGTCGCCGACAAATGCACGATGTGCTACCATCGGATTACCAAAGGAAAACTCCCGGCTTGTGTGGAGGTTTGTCCGACGAAAGCAAGAATTTTCGGGGAGTTAGGCCAGCAAAGCAGCCCGATCTTACGGTTCCTTCGTTTTAATGACACCAGGACATTAAAATCGGAACTGAATACCAAGCCAAAGATTTTCTATGCCGGTGCAGACGGCGAGGTGAGGTAAAATATGCATCCAGTTTTTAGCGGATATATTTATCCTAATGAATATGAGCTCCACTGGGGATTGTTGATTGTCATCTATCCGTATTTGACCGGTCTTGTTGCTGGAGCTTTTATTCTCGCTTCATTGAATAGAACTTTCAACGTCAAAGTCTTAGAACCGGTTTACCGATTGGCGCTGTTAACGGCTCTGTCTTTTCTTATTGTTGCACCCTTACCGCTGTTTTCTCACTTAGGCCATCCGGAACGCGCCTTGGAAATGCTCTGGACTCCCCACATTGGATCAGCCATGGCGATGTTTGGTTTTGTGTATGCCTGGTATTTACTTATGGTTTTATTACTCGAGATTTGGTTTGATTACCGGAAAGACATCGTGATTTATTCTCAAGAAAAGAAGGGAGTCGCAAAATATTTCTACAGGATCCTGACATTGGGAGCAACTGACATTTCTGAAGAGGCCTTGCGTTTTGATGATCGGGCTGGAAAATTCATCACGATTATCGGAATCCCGTCGGCCTTTTTGCTTCACGGCTACGTTGGATTTATTTTTGGTTCGGTGAAAGCGAATCCGTGGTGGAGCTCGGTCTTGATGCCTATTGTTTTTCTTTTCTCCGCTATTGTTTCAGGGATCGCCATGGTATTTCTGCTTCATATGATTACGGATATGTTCCGCTGGAAAACTCCGAATATGGCTTGTCTCAATAAACTCGCAGAATTTCTCCTTTATGCGATGCTGATCGATTTCTCGCTTGAGATGTTGGATTTTATCCATCGGCTTTATGAATCAGAAGAATCAATCCATATCCTCGGTGATCTCATCCAAAACCGTCTTTTTTTAAGTTTGATCATTAGCCAAATCGTGGTCGGCACGTTAACCCCTATTTTGGGGATCATCGTTGCCAGGTTTGGCAATCTCCCCGATGAAATGCGAAGGATGATGTATTTTCTTTCAACCATTTTGGTCCAGGTCGGTATTTTCAGCACCCGTTGGAATGTTGTCGTTGGAGGGCAGCTCTTCTCAAAAAGTTTAAGAGGCCTCACAATGTATAAGGTCCAAGTGCTCGGGCTGGAAGGCATTTTGATGTGCATCTTTTTACTCGTATTGCCTTTTATCATTTTGTACACGTTCATCAAAATTCTCCCGCCTTGGCCGCATGCCGAAACAAAATAGTTCGTGAAATGAGACATCTTTTTATCTATTAATTCTCTTTTGGCTAAATTTTCACATCATGTTCATTCCGAGTCTAAGATCCAGAATATTTTTCTTTCTTTTATCCCTCCTGTCATTTTCTCTGCCAACGTTATCCAGCGCTGATGATCTAGATAACGAAACTTGTTTGTCCTGCCATGAATCTGATAAACCAATTGTTGATCGTAAGATATTTGGGGCCTCGGTTCATCAAGGATTAAAATGCATCGATTGCCACACGTCCGTGGCTGAAATTCCTCACGCAGAGAAAATGCCTAAAGTCGAATGCTCCTCCTGCCATGAGGCTGAAAAAAAACAATTCGAGGATAGCCTTCATGGCAAGGCCTTAGCCCGGGGAGATGCCCTGGCTCCCCGCTGTCAGAATTGTCATGGGGATCACGGAATTCTTCCGGTAAAGAATCCGGACTCTAGAGTTGCCCCTTTACGTATCCTTTTTGTCTGCGGATCCTGCCATCAGGAAGGGACCAAGGTGCAGGAACAGCGAAGCATCCATCAAGATCATATCCTTGAAAATTATTCTGAGAGTATTCACGCCGAGGGTCTTTTCAAAAAAGGGCTGAGCGTCAGTGCCACCTGTGTTTCCTGCCATCATGCCCACGACATTCTGCCTCCCGCAGATCCGCGTTCTTCCATTGCGAAAAGTAATATTGTCAATACCTGTTTAAAATGCCATTCTGAAATTGAGAACGTCCATCAAAAAATTATTAATCATGAATTGTGGGAAAAAGAACCGCACCGCATTCCTGTTTGCGTCGATTGCCATCAGCCTCACACAGTGCGTAAAGTTTTTTACGATCAAGGGGTGGCTAACCGGGATTGCCTGGAGTGTCATGGGAGGGAAGACATCAAGTCTTCAGCCGATGGAGGGTCATTGTTTGTTAATCCAGAGGTACTTAAAAATTCAATTCACGCTAAGACCGCCTGCGCGCAGTGCCATTCAGAGGTTTCCCCATCGAATGCCCGAGCCTGTGCCACGATTAAAAATAAAGTCAACTGTGGCGTCTGCCATAATAAAGAAGTTGAGATCTTCCAGGAAAGCATCCATGGAAAATTTTATGCCAAGAATGATCCCAACGCCCCGGGATGCACAGACTGCCACGGGACACATTCTGTTTTAGATAAGAAAAATATTTCGTCACCTACATATCCGACAAATGTCCCAACGCTGTGTGCTAGTTGCCATCAGGAAGGGGAAAAAGCTGCTGTACGCAGAAAGAATCAGGAACATGAAATTACCGTTCATTATTAGAGAAAGCATTCATGGGAAAGAACTATTAAAAGGAGGCCTGGTTGTAACCGCGACCTGCACCAGCTGCCATACCGCGCATAAAGAATTGCCTGCATCAGATCCGGAGTCCAGCGTTAACCGGAGTAAAGTTTCTGCCACTTGCGCTAGCTGTCATCAAGGGATTTATGAGAAATTTATCCGCAGTGTGCACGCCATAGGGAAGGGGAAGGATTCAGATAAGTTGCCTGTCTGCAATGATTGTCATTCCGCTCATACCATTAAACGGACCGACGCGGATAATTTCAAACTGGAAGTCATGGACCGTTGCGGGAAATGTCATAGGGATATTGCCATGACCTATTTTGATACTTTTCACGGGAAAGTTTCCAAGCTAGGTTACGGCAAAACAGCCAAATGCCATGACTGTCACGGATCCCACGAGATCTTGCCGATCGTGAATCCGCGCTCAACTTTGAGCCGGGAAAATATTGTGACGACCTGCATGAAATGTCATCCAGGTGCGACCCGCCGGTTTTCGGGGTATTTGACGCACGCCACTCACCATGACCCCAAAAAATATCCATGGATATTCTGGACGTTTTGGTCAATGACAGGACTTCTCGTTGGGGTATTTTTTATGAGCGGCCTGCATACGCTTTTATGGCTGCCACAGTCTTTGGCCATGCGGAAAAAACATCCACCCCAAACCTACGATATCGATGAAAAACAATACGTCCGTTTTTCTCTGCGCTACCGCATCATGCACGCGATTATGATCGTAAGTTTCTTGACCCTGGCCATAACCGGCATGACATTGAAATTTTCCTATACGAAATGGGCTAATTTTATTTCGCATTTGCTTGGCGGGTTTGAAGTCTCCGGGTTCATCCATCGCACGGCGGCGGTCATTATGTTCGGGCTCTTTTTTGCGCATATCGGGGATCTCATCCGGTCAAGAAAAACACAATCCCTCACCTGGAAAGACATTCTGCTAGGCCCCAACACCATGCTCATTACCGGAAAAGATATTAAGGAATTGATCGCCACGATCAAATGGTATATTGGCAAAGGGCCGCGGCCGGTTTATGGACGATGGACATATTGGGAAAAGTTTGATTATCTGGCGGTCTTTTGGGGGATTACGATTATCGGTTCCTCAGGGCTTATCTTATGGTTCCCGGAAGCCTTTACCCGTTTTTTGCCCGGATGGCTGGTGAATGTCGCAACGATTATTCACAGCGACGAGGCATTGCTCGCGACAGGGTTTATCTTCACAATCCATTTTTTCAACACACATTTCCGGCCGGAAAAATTCCCGATGGACAAGGTGATTTTTACGGGAAGGACATCGATTGAGGAATTAAAACACGAGCGGCCGACTGAATATGAAGCCCTGATCGCTAAGCAGGAGCTCGAAAAGCATCTCGCCCCGCCGATGCTCCCGGAACAGGTCAAGGTAATTACAATTTTTGCCTGGATTGCGCTTATCATTGGAATAAGTTTAATCATCGGTATTATTTATTCCATATTTTTTATCTACAAATAACTCAAGCCGATTTTCAAACCCGGAACCCGGAATTCATAAAAATCGTTGTACTAATTTTATTTTTCTGCTAGGATTATCTTCTTCAAAATTAATTAAAATTAATTTCAACCGAATTAAATAAGATAATTATTATGAAACCAAAATCACCGTACATTCAGCTTTCCTCTTTTGTCGTTCTACTCTTGATTAGTGGGATATCGGGGGGATGCGGGCAGCCGCCTTTAACCCGGAATTATGAAGAAATATTAATCGACTCTAAAGTAGAGAAACGTTCTGATGCAACTGAGATGGGGGAGATGCCTAATGACGATGTCCATGCGAAGCTTAAAATGGATCCGATGACTCTCTCCCAGCCAATCATGAATTCAGTCGCACCAACACCTTTAAGCTGGAGTACCCCTTCTGGTTGGAATGAGATCAAGGGAGATGGGATGAGACTGGTGACATTTACAACCCTTGATAAAGAATTTCCCATCGAAACATCGATTGTCTCTTTGGCCGGGCCGGCCGGTGGGATTTCTGCCAACATTACCCGCTGGCTTAAACAATTGAATCTGCCTGATCCGTCGGGTCAAGAGTTAGATGATTTTATGAACCGACAAGAAAAGATTAAAATCTTATCAGGGTTGACGGCACAGCTCGTTGATTTTACTCAATGGCAGAAAGATGCGCCTCCCCAAACTTCGTCCATGATGGCGGCCATTATCGAGCAGGAAAATTCGAGAATTTTTGTGAAAATGACCGGGGCCAAATCAGGTATTCTTCAAAATACGGATTCCTTTAAATCACTTATTCAATCGCTGCATTTTACAGATACACAATGAGCTTCAGGCAGGAATTAAATAAAATTAATTTTATCCGCTTTTTATCTTCCATCAAGCTGACGGTTGTCTGCCTCATTTTACTTTATATCTTAACTTTTGTCGGCACTGTCGCTCAAGTTCAATATGGCCTCTATCAAGCCAAAAGCCGGTTTTTCGAGTCGTTTTTCTTTTTGGCCTTTGGATTTCTGCCGTTTCCCGGCGGACAATTGGTGATGTGGATTTTATTCCTCAATCTGATGACGGTGGCCTTGACGACGATTGACTACGCTTGGCGGAATATCGGCAGCATCATCACTCACTTCGGTCTGCTGCTTTTTCTGGTGTCAGGTTATATGATCATGCATGATGCTCATGAAAGTTTTCTTAATTTAAGAGAAGGCCAGGCCTCCAATGTCTCAAGCGCCTATCATGACTGGGAAGTCGCGGTTTGGGAAGCTGCCACTCACAAAGATCCTTTGACCACCAGCCGTCAAGTCACATCCATTGATACCCGTCAGATAAAACCGGGCCAGACTATCAATATAAGTGATCTGAATCTTCAGCTTACGGTAAAAGAATACTACAAGAATTGCGAGGCGTATTCTAGGCCGGTTAAAAATCATATCCTGAATGCCTCAGGGATTACGGAAATAGAAAAAGCCGATTTACTCAAAGAACCTGAAAAAAACACACCCGGCGGTATTTTCCAAGTTGAGGCCAAAGACGGCAAGGCCGTTGATGTCCTTTTATTCGGAGGAGAAAACGGACCATTGACATTGACGGCCGATAATAAAACTTATCACCTCAACTTGAGGCTAAAACATTATCCACTGCCCGTCACATTAAAATTGATTGATTTTAAAAAAGAAGAGTATCCCGGGACAGAAACGGCTCGCAAATACCAAAGTTTGGTTGAAATCAACGTTGATAAAATCAAGCGCGAGAAATTGATATCCATGAATGAGCCGTTGCGCTATAAAGATTATACTTTTTACCAGTCTTCATTTTCCGTCGATAGATTTGGGAATGAATCGTCTGTTTTAGCGGTGGTTAAAAACAGCGGGTGGTTGATGCCTTATATTTCAACGTTTGTCACCTTTATGGGGCTGGTGATTCATTTTATCATGGTGGCTCTGCGCTTGAGAAAAAAAGTTTATTAAAAAATTATCTTTATGAATAAATTTTCTAAAACTACGTTTATCTCAATAATAATATTTTTAGGTCTCATATTAAGCCCGCATGTTTTACATGCCCAAGCCATATGCCCTTTAGACACGATTAAACCTAAAAAAGTCGAGTCCCTTGAAGCGTTCAAGAGAATCCCCATTTTAAATCAAGGGCGGATCAAGCCGTTAGAGTCTTACGCGCAAAGCCTCCTATTGCTATTTTCCGGGAAGACGCATTATAAAAAAGAAAGTGCTGATGAATGGCTGGCCCGTTTTCTTTTTGCCCCGCGGACAACATTTGACGATAAAATCTTTCTGATCAACAGCCCCGAAATCGCGGAAGCATTAAAAATCGAGCCCGATAAACACCGCCGGTACAGTTACCATGATCTCGACCCGGGCTACGATAAATTAAAAGAGCTGGCGGAAGCCAGTAATTCAATTGATGAAAAGAGCCGGTCTGTTGTCGATAGCGAAATCCTCCGCGTGTACAGCAATTTATTGTTATTTAGTCGTTTATCAGGGGCATTTAGTTTTGCCGTGCCGCATCCCGATTTTTATATTGAATCACCGGAAACCAAAAAGTTCCTTCATTGGGAGGGCGAACAAACCAAGTTTAGTTTTTATGACATGCTTGAAAAATCAGAATCCTTAATGCAAGCCGCCAAGGATTTAGAGATCAAGGATCAGAAAGAATGGACTGACATCGAGAAAAATGTCGCCCGTATTCTGAGCGGCCTGGATTTTTGGGGGGAACATTATGCCAATTGTCCGATAGGATTGATCCCTACACAGAGCCATGATAATGAAGAGTGGATCAGCCCGATGGACACCATCCTTAGCGGGTTTTTTGATCCTGTTTACAAACAGGAAATAAAATATTTGCGGGAGATGGTTGTTTCTTATTGGAACGGCTCACAGCTTGAGTTTGACATGAATGCCAAGTTGTTTAGCGGGTCGGTATTTGAGCGTTTATCCCCGAAGGAAAAGAAAATCGTACAGAAAATTCCCCTGGAACTCCTCTACAATAAATTCAATTTTTTGGCCTGGGCAAAATTGTTTTACGCACTTGGATTCTTTGTCTTTTTGCTGTCTTTAACCTTTAAACAGAAAAAATTGTATCAGGCCGCTGTTGGGGTGACCATTTTGGGGTTTATTCCGCACGCCTTCGCGTTGGTTTTACGAATATTAATTCTATCCCGGCCGCCTGTCAGCAATCTGTTTGAAACGTTTATTTTTGTCGGTTTGATCTGTGTTGTCCTGGGGGGCATCCTTGAACTAGTTAATAAAAACTGGCTGGGGCTTGTGGTGGCCAACACTTGCGGCGTTATCCTTTTAATGATCGCCGGGAAATACAGCGCTGAAGGGGACACCATGCAGATGTTGGTTGCCGTTTTAAACTCTAATTTCTGGCTCAGCACGCATGTTCTGGCGATCACCATTGGGTATGCGGGCTGCTGTGTTGCCGGGATCATCGGCCACATTTATATTCTACAGCTCTTAAACCGGAGATCTGATTCTAAAGGCCCTGAGATCACTTATAAATGCATGCTCGGCATCCTTGGGTTTGGGTTGACCATGACGTTTTTGGGAACAACCCTGGGAGGGATTTGGGCCGATCAGTCTTGGGGGCGTTTCTGGGGCTGGGACCCCAAAGAAAACGGGGCATTAATGATTGTTTTATGGTGTTCGATTATTTTCCACAGCCGTATCGCTAAAATGATTAATCCTCTGGGAGCCGCGGTCGGCTGTATTTTTGTGCTGATCAATGTCATGTGGGCATGGTTTGGCGTGAATTTACTCAGTGTCGGATTGCATTCCTACGGGTTTACTTCAGGGATCGCCAACACCCTGCTCGTCTATGTTCTTATTGAAATCCTCTTCGTTTCCATTACCGTTCCGATCCTCGGGAAAAGAAATATTAAATTTTAGGTCGGAAAGGCCGCCATGTTGACAACGATTCTTCTCCTGATTTTTTCATTGGGCTACCTTGCGATTATCCTGGAACATAAAATCAACATCAATAAAACGGCCATCGCGCTTTTAACGGGCGTTTTATGCTGGGTGCTGAATTTTGTGCGTGCCTTTCCCAACGATCACCTGGTCATGCAGGAAATGAACGCCCACCTGGGAGATACAGCCCAGGTTCTTTTTTTCCTCCTGGCCGCGATGACGATCGTTGAGTTGATCGATGCCCATCAGGGGTTTAAGGCGATCGTCACAATAGTCAAGACCAAGAGCAAACGTTTATTGCTGTGGATTTTTTCATTGTTGACATTTTTTTTATCGTCCGTATTAGATAATGTGACGACAACGATTGTCATGATCACTCTGTTGCGGCGGTTTTTAAAGGAAGACGATGGCCGCATCATTTTTGTCAGTATGATTATTATCGCGGCTAATTCCGGGGGGGCTTGGTCTCCGATAGGAGATGTGACCACAACCATGCTCTGGATTGGAAACCGTGTCAGCACGGGAGGGATTATGAAAGCCATTTTTATCCCGAGCCTTGTTTCAGTGCTGATCCCTCTTATCTTCTTTACTTTTAAAATTAAAGGAAAGATTGCCAGCGCCCTGCATGTAATTAATTCCGAAAGAATCATTGGAGAACGAAGGATCCTGATTTTAGGGATAGGTTCGTTAATCTTGGTGCCGGTTTTGCGCAGCACGACGGGAGTGCCACCCTATCTGGCTAGTATGTTAGGCATGAGCATCATGTGGATCTTTACAGATCTTCTCCATAAAGAACGGCATCTTTTACGTGTCCCGCATATTCTCACCAAAATTGACATCTCGAGCCTGCTTTTTCTTTTGGGGATATTAATGGCGGTGGCTGCCCTTGAAACTTCTTCCATTCTCTCTCAAATAGCCCAATTGCTGGAGAAACATATCGGGAACCTGGACATGACAATTGTATTGATGGGCCTGCTGTCCGCTGTCCTGGATAATATCCCGTTAACCGCCGCGGTGATGGGCATGTATCATTTGGCCCAATACCCTATTGATTCAAAATTATGGGAAATGACCGCTTATTGCGTCGGGACAGGGGGGAGCATCCTTATTATTGGTTCTGCAGCGGGCGTTGTTGCCATGGGGATGGAAAAAATTAGGTTTGGCTGGTATTTTAAAAATATCTCCTTCTTCGCACTGTTAGGTTATTTGGGGGGAGTTATTTTAATTTTTTTGACACAATAGATCATTGGAACATCCTCATGCCGCCGCTTAAGCAGGGGGAATTTATTTCAAAGACGCGTACTTACACAATACGCGTCTTTGATTTAAACGGCCGGGTTAACTTAATTTTTGGTTAAGGGCAATGATCCGTATGTTTAAATAGAGTGCAGCCACTATGGGCATCAACTATAATCAAGTTTTTGTGAATGCCAATCGTGCCGGTAAAGGGATGAAAATGGCGTTCATTAATATTTCCCTTAGCATGTTTCTTTCGGCGGTAAAAATTGTTACAGGATTCTTAGGCCACAGCTACGCTTTGATTACGGATGGGATTGAGTCTCTCGTGGATATTTTTTCATCAACAGTTGTGTGGGGCGGATTAAAGATTGGAGTTCGTCCGCCGGACAGTAATCACCCCTTTGGCTATGGCAAAGCCGAGTCCTTGGCTGCAATGATTGTTTCAGGGACATTGCTCGGCGTCGCTATTGGCATTGCGATTCAAAGCGTTAAAGAAATTTTGACTCCCCATCATACTCCAGCTTTATTCACTTTGTTTGTGTTAGTGGGTGTTATTTTAGTTAAAGAATTGATGTATCGATTTTTATTAAAGACTGGGGAAGAGATTGACAGTAATGCTCTCAAAGCGGATGCCTGGCATAGCCGATCAGATGCCCTGACCTCCTTAGCCGCATTTATTGGGATTTCGATTTCTTTGATAGGGGGGAAAGGGTATGAAAGTGCAGATGATTGGGCCGCGCTTTTTGCCAGCGGAGTGATTTTTTTCAATGGGTTTAGGCTCCTGAAATCAGCCGTTGCCGATATTATGGATGCCGCAGTATCTCTTGATTTTGAGGGCAAGGTTAAGAGCCTATCGAAAACAGTGCCGGGAGTGATCGATATTGAAAAATGCCGGATAAGAAAAAGCGGATTAGACTTTTTTATTGAAATACATATTATTGTTGATGGGAAGATTTCTGTCGCGGAAGGCCATCGCATTGGACATGAGGTTAAGCAGGCTTTATTTAATGCGGACTTGTGTATTATTGATGTTGTCACTCATGTTGAGCCTGTTGCTTGATATTCAATAGGGGTTAACCTCGTTCCCGTGAAAGGCAAAGCCTTTCCGGGATTAAATCCCCGCCAGGGCGGGGCCAGCCCAGTTTGTCGCGTAGGCAGAACTTCGCTTGTTGACGTTCTGCCTTTTGTTTTTGTGGGCAGGGGAAGGTGCATCCGGTTGATGTCGTATTTAAAAGAAGAGATTTATCAGATAATGCTCGCATGCGAGCATGCTCGCAAATTTTTATAGTAAGCGACAATTTGTTGCATTATAATGATTTATAATTTTTTCGTAAATGGAATGGACTTAGCGTATAAAGCGTTTGTGATGTAATTCAATGCGCCGCCTTAAACGGTCCTTTATCCGCCTTCGCAGAATACCACGGCTTTTAGTCCCGTGAAATGCGAAGCATTTCCGGGATTGAATCCCTGAAATCGCTGTGCGATTTCTAGGGACCGTTTGATGGCGCCTTTTTAAAAAGAATATTACGATGCCTTTATCTCTAGAGTTTAATGATATCGCCCTTTTCAAAAATCTTTCTTTAAAGGAATTGCGGTATTTACAAAAATGTCTGAAAGAAAGAATTTTAAAGAAGGGGGAAATCCTGTTTGAACAATCGCAGCCCTGCGAGAATATTATTATTGTGAAATCAGGGAGGGTAAAGATTTTCCGTTTGTCTTCGGGAGGACAAGAGCAAATCCTTGAAGTATTACTGCCAGGGGATACATGTGCCTGTAATCCCGGCAGAGTAGAGTGGGCCTGCTCTTCATGGGCAGAAGCCCTTAGCGACTGTACAGTGTGGACTCTGGGGCGAAGGCATTATGTTGACATGGTTAAAAATAATCCTAAATTAGCCCATGCTCTTTCCGATATTTTTGCTAAAAGATTATGTAAATTTTGTGCGCTCATTGAACAAGTTTCTTTAGAAACACCTCAGCGCCGGTTGGTTAAATTTTTGTTGGATATGCTTGATTCACCAGAATGCCGCGGTCAGAAAGAACTTTGTTTAAGCTTCCCCTTCACTCATGAGGAAATAGCCCAGCGTTTAGGGCTTGTCCGTGAAACTGTTTCCCGGCAGTTAATGCACCTCAAAAAGTTGAAATTAATTCAAATCGACCGCGATAAAATAACAATTTGTGATCAAAAAGCCCTAGAAAATATCCTCTCTTAATCATTTTATCATTTTCCCCGGTTGTGACTGCAGTCACAGACAACTTCCTTTAAGTTTTATATAATCTAGCCGTGAAGATTAAAGCCGTCCAGAGAGGGCGAGATTATTTTTTCAAACATCTCGTTGATGAAGAGAAGGCTTCTGTCCTTTCCAAATTGGAACAGTTAGAGAAAGCGCTTTTGGGCCTGCAATATGAGGGGAAGGTATCTTCATCTAATCATATTAAAAAAATTGAAGAGATCGTGTGTTTCCTTAGAAAGAAGTACCAAGAGCATACCAAACTTGACGAGAAGATCATATTCCCGTTTTTATCAAAACATGTCCCCAGGCTTTACCCCACATTGCAATTTTTAAAAATGGAAAGCCAAGATTTTCAAGGCATCTTTGAAATATTTGACAAGGTTTTATCAGAGTTTAAAGGAAAAAATAAGATACTTTTACGCAATAGCATTATTGAGCAAGTACGGGATAAAGGGATTTATTTGGTTTGTTTGATAAAAAACCACATTCATTTGGAAGAAAAGAGTGTTTATCGGGCCATTTTTCAAGAGTTACATCAGGAAGAAAGAAATCTTCTGCAAGAAGAAATAAAGCTTTTTTTGCTGAAGGATGGTAAAAAACTAAAAAAATGATGTTTGGAACACAGTATTCTTTGTCTCGATCAATTTTTAAAATACGAATGCGAAGATTTTTGAATTAGATTTTCCTTTAAGTTCTCGTTTAGGAAGATTTAAGGTTGATTTTGGAGAAGAAACATTTTCCGACAATCCAGTCAAGGGTGTCTTAACCTCTAATTCCGCCGGCAAAGTTTCGGGGGTTGAACGAAAGTGAAAAAAAATAACTTCTAAGTAAAGTGAGGGCGTGTTCATGTGCTCGTAATTATCTGAATCGTATCTGAATCGTAGAGGGGGAAACCGAATTGGTAGGTTTTCTGATTATAAAATTTAATAAGGAGGGAAGGCAATGACGAGATATTCTCAAAGAATTTTCCAAGCACTATTTTTTTCGCTGACGTTATTAGCGATAGCGACCTTTTCTTGCGAGGCCTCGGATGGGCCTACAGGGGGAGACTGGGAAGAGCGATTCAAAACCCTCGAGAGCCGTGTCGGAGAACTTGAGGCTGAAAATAGTGCACTTAAGGACGAGGTCAAAACGTTAAAAATTCAACGCCAGGCACAGGAAGCTCCCATTTCTGGTTCTTCGGATCAGATTACCACTCTTAAGGAGCGTGTGACCAAAGTTGAGAAAGGATTATCCAAACAAGTACAGGTGGGGACGGGAAGTTTAAAAATTACCGGGCTTCTGCAGGGATGGTATGTGGTCGATCAGGATGCCAACGACCGCTTTCGTTTGCGCCGTTCTGAAATTAAATTCGCAGGAAAAATCGCCGAAGAACAACCCATCGAGTATACCGTTATGATTGATCCAGCCCAACTGACAGAAGATGCATCACGAAAGAGTCCCTTGCAAGATGCTTTCATTACCTTGGGGTACATTCCACATCATACCATTGACATTGGTCAGTACAAGGTCGGCCTAGGGGAAGAGGGAACGCGTTCCTCTGCCAAGATTGATACCATCGAGAGAGCTTATATCTCAAGAACGTTTGGTGACCAGCGGGATATCGGGGTCCGCCTGTCCGGCAAATGGCCGTATGTGGATTATAACGTGGGTGTTTTTAATGGTTCGGGGATGAACCAAGCCGATGCAAATGATCAAAAAGATATTGCCGGGCGGATGGTTTTTAAACCTTTTAAAGATAGCGAAAAATTAAAAGGTTTGGAAATGGGCGTTTCCGGCTATCATCGTCCAGCCCATGGAAATACCTTTGCGAAAAAAAGACTTGGGTTTGAATCACGTTATGAATACAAGAAATTCTCCATTAAAGGCGAATACATGAGCGGACAGGGAACAGCCTCATCAAGCGCCACGACCGAGAACAGGACTTTAGCCAACGGCTGGTATAGCCAACTGGGGTATTATTTTGTTCCCAAACTGCAAGGGGTCTTAAAATATGAGCAATATGATCCTAATGAAGAGGCCGCGAATGATAGGGCTCAAGAGACCACAGCAGGTTTAAATTATTTTATCGAAAAATACAATGCCAAATTGCAGCTCAATTACATTCATAAAGATGAACAAAAAGCAAGCGAAGTGAATAACGACCAGGTTATTGGTGCCATCCAGGTGGCCTTCTAAGGAGGTGACGAATGGCTACGCCGACTAAATCAGAAACGATGTTTGAGGAGGTTATTGATCAGCAATTGGGACGCCGGTCATTCTTAAAGTTAACAGCGCTGGGCATTGTCAGCGCCGCGGCAGCGACACTTCCGGCAGAAATAGCGGAAGCCGCTAAAGAAGCTGTGACAAAGCGGAAGTTCCGTTACGGAATGGTGATTGATCTAAGACGATGCGTAAACTGCAAGGCCTGCACGATTGCCTGCAAGCTGGAGAATAAAACACCTCCCGGAGTTGAATATAATCCGGTCATTGAAGAGGAGATAGGGGAGTATCCGTATGTCAAGCGCAACTGGTTTCCCAAACCATGTTTTCATTGTGAGAATCCTCCTTGTACGAATGTCTGCCCTGTAAGCGCTACTTATAAAAGACCGGAAGATGGGATTGTGGTTGTTGATTACAAAAAATGTATCGGGTGCCGTTATTGCATCACGGCCTGTCCTTACGGAGCGCGTTATTTTGATTTTGGCGAGAATTATCCGGCGCAAGAAACGGATTATGGAAAGATCCTTTCGCCGGAATTTAAAGGAGAATATGGTCTGCGCAAAGAAGGCAAGAGCCCTGATGGGAATGTCCGTAAATGCACTTTTTGCTTACATCTTCAGGATGAAAAGGGGCATTATAGCCGCCCACCCGCATGTTCTGAAACGTGCATGGCTAAAGCGATTCATTTTGGCGATTTCGGTGAGAATTCCGATGGTGGCTGTATTACTCATCAGGATTGTAATTTAAAACAGCTCTTGGTGGCAAGAAGATGGATTCGATTAAAAGAAGAATTAGGAACTGAACCCAATGTTTATTATCTAATGTGAGGCGCCATATGATTAAAAAATTGTTGTGGGGTGTTTGGTTAGTCTTTTTTGGTATTGGGGCCGTAGGGGTCTGGCAAAGATTAGTCTATGGGCATCACTTCGCAAATTATGGATCGTTTGTGCCCTGGGGATTATGGGTTGCAGCTTATATTTACTTTGTAGGGCTATCAGCGGGATCATTTCTTCTCTCTTCTTTAATTTATGTGTTTAATGTGAAGCAATTGGAGCCCATAGGGCGATTATCACTTGTTACCGCGACAATCACTTTATTTATGGCTTTGCTTTCCATCTGGTTTGATATTGGCCACATGGAACGCTTTTGGTATGTATTTGCCAGCCCCAATTTTCATTCGATGATGGCCTGGATGATTTGGCTTTATACAGCGTATTTTATTTTATTGCTCGCAGAACTGTACACCGTCTTTCAAAACCATAGTGAGAAGCAGCAAAGAATTATGAAAATACTCGGCTCAATAGGAGTTCCTTTGGCTATTGCTTTTCACGGCGGGGTGGGCGCACTTTTTGGCGTTGTCGGTGCAAGAATATATTGGCATTCCTCGATGTTTCCAATTTTATTTTTAACCGGGGCGCTAACTTCCGGAGGGGCATTATTGTTGGCTATTGTTGCGTGGTTTTGGCCTCACAAAAATGTTCAGCATCAACAGCTTGTTCGGTTCCTCGCCCAAATCACTCTAGGTTTATTGTTATTCGATTTACTTTTGGAATGGGCTGAAATTTCTATTCCGCTTTGGGGGGGCATGACAGAGCATACAGCCAGCTTAAAACTTATCTTATTTGGCCCTTATTGGTGGGTCTTCTGGATTCTTCACTTATTCATGGGAACTCTAGTCCCGATTATCCTTCTTCTTAAAGGACTTAAGAAACCCTATGTAGCAGGTTGGGGCGGGGCATTGATTGCAATCTTGTTTTTGACGGTACGTTTAAATTTGGTTATTCCGGGGCAAGCCGTTCCTATTCTTTCAGGGATCGAGGAGGCCATTAAAAATCATCGATTAACGACAGCCTACGTACCCAGTCTTCATGAATGGATGGTGTTATCATTCATTGTTTGTTTAGGAATACTTGTCTTTAGCCTTGCAAAAAGAAAATTAAACATCTTCCATTTGGAAGCGAGGTGATATCCATGCATCCCATAAATCGTCGAGAATTTCTGAAGTTAACTGGTGTTGTCGGAAGCGGTATTTTAGGGGCCGGGGCCTTAAGGCCTCTTAAGGCCATTGCAAAGGAAGAATTGGGGCGCGGGCCGTACGATAACGGCAAATGGATTCCTTCTTGCTGTCATATGTGCGGAGGAACGACCGGGATTATGTGCCAGGTCGTGGACGGGCGCCTTGTTCGCATTAAACCGAATAATCATAATCCGGTAGGTTTTACGAATATCTCTGATGATTTCTTCGCCAACGCTGACAAAGAAGGGGCCGTGATGTGTCCTAAGGGGAATGCGGGAATCATGGCGCTTTATGATCCGGACCGCGTTCGACAACCTTTGCGAAGGACCAATCCGCAGAAAGGGATCGGCATTGATCCTCAGTGGAAAGTTATTTCGTGGGAAGAGGCTTATTCAGAAATTGTGTCGAAACTTAAAAACCTCCGTGATGCCGGAGAGGCCCATCAGTTACTTTGGTTTTCCGAGGATCATTGCTTTACCCATATTCAAGATGATTTCTGTAAATTGTTTGGAACGCCCAATTACAATATGCACTCAAATCTTTGCGATGTTGGGCGGAAGGCCTCTTTTAAAATTCTCATGGGCGATGAGCGGCCCCTCATCGACGCTATTAATTCTAAATATATGCTGATCTTTGGTTGGAATCCTTTGTCAGCCACCAAGTGGTCTCATTTACCCAGGATCATTACCAGAGGAGTGGAACGGGGAGCTAAGTTGGTCGTTGTGGATCCGCATCTTTCTTATACCGCATCGAAAGCCCATCAATGGGTTCCTCTTCGGCCAGGGACAGACGGAGCTCTGGCTTTAGCCATGGCCCATGTCATTCTTCGTGATAATCTTCAAGACCAGGCTTTCATCGATGAATGGGTGACGGGGTTTACTGAATTCCGCGAATATGTAAAAGATAAAACACCTCAATGGGCGGAAGGGATTACGACGGTCCCAGCCAAAACTATCGAGCAGGTTGCCCGTGAATTTGCTTCAACAAAACCGGCCTTGGTGGATGTTTGGTCAGGCACACATCATACCAATGGCGTTTATGCAGGCTGGGCCATCGGGAGTCTGGCCGTAATTACAGGCAATGTTGAAAAGCCAGGGACCCTTGTATTGCCGGATAAGAAAGGTAATAAACATATTGAAGTCGAAGCGGATGAAGCCGCTAAAGTAACTTTAAAGCAGCCGCGTTTTGACGGCGGGAAAGACAAATATCCTTATTTCAACAAATCGGGAGTTTATGCCGAGATCATCAATCGTTTGAGCAAAGGGGGCGGTCCTTACCAGCCAAAGATGGGGATGATTGTTTTTCAAAATCTTCTTATGGCGGTTGTTGGCACAAAGAATGTTGAAACTGCGCTTCGGAAATTTGAGTTCCTTGTTGTGGTCGATACGATGTTGAGTGAGACAGCAGAATTTGCCGATATTGTGATCCCCGGCACAACTTATCTTGAGCGTTACGATTTGAATAATCATTGGGTGACTTGGCCGATCCTTGGGTTACGTCAGCCCGTTGTGAAACCGCTTTTTGGCCAGCCGGCGGAATATGAATTTGTCTGTGAACTTGGCCGACGGCTTGGTCTGAAAGAAGGGAATGGAGGAGATTTCTTCTGGACAGGGCATATGTCTCATCAGAGGATCGAGGATAAGACAAAATGGTATGAAGAGCTTTTGAGTAAAGAATTAAAAGAAGGGGAGCCGAAGATCACACTTGAAGAGTTGAAAGCGCTCCCTGGCGCCACATGGGTCAGTAAAAATGGAACAAAATACAATAAGCATACGGGTGCCATTGCGCCTGAAAAAGTACAGGATGCCTTTACCGAAGGGGCTCTTCTTTTTTCAAAGAAAAAAGACGGATCCAAAGACAAACAGATTGGTATGCTTAAAGCAGATGGGACAGCTGTTCGCGGCTTCATGACACCTTCCGGCAAATTGGAGTTGTACGCCGCCAAACATACCGGTAAAAAAGATGCCAATGGAAAAGAACTTTCTCCCTTGCCTGCCTATGAACCGCGGGAGTGGCAACCGGACGATAAATATCCATTGTATTTGATTAACTGGAAAGAGGCGTCCCAGACACACTCGCGCACGCAGAATAATGCGTTTTTAGCAGAGATTAAATCCACGGATGGATTGCGAATGAATAAAAAAACAGCCCAGCGACTTGGGATTAGCCAGCATGATGAAGTATGGGTTGAATCGCCTTACGGAAAAGTAAAAATGAAAATTGAATTAACTGAAGGGATCCATCCTGAAGTGGTCGGGACCCAGCATGGCTGGGGACACTGGGCCTTGGGGCGCATTGCCAAGGGCCGTGGGGCTCATACCGGGATTTTGGCACCGACAAAACCCTGTGCTCTGTCTGGTCAATCCCTTAACAAGGAGATTTGTGTGAATGTTACCAAAGCTTGAAAATCAGGAGAATCAAGCACTGTTAAACCAGGAAATCGCCGGGGGGTATTTCTTGTTTGCCAGTCTTTTTTATCAGCCCCCCAGGCAGGATTTTTTAAAGATGATCATCGAGGCCCAACTTTTAACCCAAGCCAGGAATATTCATCATCAAGGTATTGAGCCACTGGCTAAAAGTATTGAGGACCCCCGGTGGCTTCATCAAGAAGAAAAAATTGCGGTTGAATTCGCTTCTTTGTTTGTGGTCCCTGGGCAAGGCATGATAACCCCTTACGAATCTTATTATTGCGATACACTCATCATTGATCATTCAACGGCGTGTTCTCCCTATTTTCAATCCCAAGAAGGGTCTGTGGGTTTAAAAGGGTTTTTGGGAGGAAATTCTAACCAGTCTGTTCAGGCCCTTTATAAAAAATTTGGATTTGAGATCAATCCCGCCTTTTTTGATTTACCCGATCATGTCTCCGCCGAGTTGGAATTTATTGGCAAACTTTACGAATCGGGATATTATGCGGAAGCAGAAAATTTCCATCAAAAACATTTGGGTAGATGGGTCGGATTGTTTTTAAATAAACTTTCTGGGCAGGCAAAGTCAAGTTTTTACAGAGCTGTCGCCGAAAGTCTCCAAGGATTTTTGTCGATGTATGATGGAAGGAGGGACGGAAAATGTTTGGACTAGGAATGCCAGAGTTGATTGTTATATTTTTCATCATTTTGATTTTGTTTGGGGGTAGTCGAGTCGTAGATATTGCCAAGGGTTTGGGCAAGTCGATCAAGGAATTCAAGAATGCAGTATCCGACAAAGAAAACTCCTCTCAAACCAAGACATAACGTATAACGCTCCGAGTCCTATGGCCTACGTTCGCTCGCGTCGTGAGTGAATATGGTTTATGGACCGATTCGGGGTATCTCGCGGGAAACCGAATACCCTCCTCGTAACTGCTGATAAAAGCAGGTTATCCGATTTACTCGGGTAGTTTGGAAAGGGGCCTATGGGAATAGACGATAAACAGATTTCAATTGGCGCGCATTTAGACGAATTCCGCCGAAGGATTATCGTTGTCGCTATTTTTTTTATAATTCTTGCCAGCATATCGTTTTATTTTATTGAAGATATTTTACGCCTTCTCAAGCTCCCTGCCGGTTCGCATCTGGGCACACTTTCCGTCTTCAGCCCGACAGCCGCTATCCTGGCTTTTATTAAAATTGGGTTCTTTGCCGGTTTCATCCTCACAACCCCCGTCCTTTTGTATGAAATTTGGATGTTTATCCTTCCGGCGCTTGAACGAAGGCACGCGCGTTACGGTCTATTATTTGTGTTATCGGGTGTCGTTTTGTTTATCGCCGGTATTTTATTCAGTTTTTATTTTTTGGTCCCGGCATCCTTGAAATTTTTGTTAAATATCGGTAAAGGGGAATTGCAATTCATTATCTCTTTGGATTCGTATATCTCTTTTGTACTCCTTTTTTTGGTGGCCGGAGGGGTGGTATTTGAGATGCCGGCGATGGTCTTTATATTGGCCAAACTGGGAATTTTAACAGCACAAAAAATGATCCGCTCCTGGAAGCTGGCCATTGTCGTTATTGTCACCGTAGCCGCGCTTTTGACGCCGACACCCGATATTGTTAATATGGCCTTAATGTCTTTGCCGATGTTTCTGCTTTATATTGTATCAATTGGAGTGGCGGGATTGGCACAAAGGCGGTGAATCGTTCGCTAATAAAAGCGATTTTATAATACATACTTAAAAATAGGAGGGAACATGGAATCGGTATCCGCACCACCGAAGATGTACGAAACGTTTAACAAGCGTTATCCCAAACTCAAACAGGCCTATGAATTAATTGCCCAAGCCGGGAAAGACGGCCCGTTGGATGAACGGACAGCAAGGCTCATTAAACTCGGGATAGTGCTGGGGGCCATGCGGGAAGGGGCCGTGCATGCGAATGTGCGTAAGGCCTTAACCTTAGGGATCTCAAAAGAAGAAATTGAGCAGGTTGTATGTTTAGCGGCTCGAACACTGGGGCTCCCGTCAACGGTGGCTGTTTATTCGTGGATCCAAGATGTCCTTAAGAAGGGACAAAAATAGGAATCACGCTATTCAATTTTTCAAGAAATCACGATGAATAACAATTGTTCAACATCTTGTATAGTCGATAATAACGGGCGTGTCATGCATAAACTACGCGTCCAATTGACGGATGCCTGTAATTTCAGGTGTTTTTATTGCATGCCTCCTGACGCCCGCTTCCTTTCTTCGTTAGAGCGTCTTCGCGCCTCGGAATTAATTGGGATATGTTCGGCATTAGTGGATTTGGGGATTGATGAGATAAGGCTTTCCGGGGGTGAACCAACGATACGCAAAGACTTTGATGAAATCGTCCGTGGCTTGTCTGATCTGCCATTAAAGAAACTGGGAGTCACAACCAATGGATTTTGTCTCGAGGAGAAGCTGTCGGTTCTGAAGGATACGCGCTGTCAGCACATCAATGTGAGCCTTGACAGCTTAAAGGAAGAACGATTCCAGGCCATAACTAAGGCCAATCATTTTAAAAATGTTTACCGGGGGATTCTTTCAGCCCAAGCGATGGGATTTCATCTTAAAGTGAATGTTGTCCTCATGCGGGGAGTCAATGATGACGAAATTCTCGATTTCTTGGAATTCTCAAGGAGACATCATATTGAAGTGAGGTTTCTGGAATTGATGAAAATCGGCTGTGCCCGGCTGAACCATGAACGTCATTTTATCCCCGCAAAAGAAATCATCGGAAAAATAGAAGAACGCCATTCATTGACCCCGCTTTCTGTGAACATTGATTCGACGGCGTTTAATTTTGTTACCGATCATGGTGCTAAAATCGGTTTCATTGCTTCAGAATCACAGCCGTTTTGCGGATTTTGTTCGCGGCTTCGTTTAACCGCAAGTGGGATTTTAAGATCCTGTTTGATGTCAGAAAGAGGGATTAGTTTGAGGGGAAAGGACAGGTCACAGTATCTCGAAATTTTAAAAACTGTAATAGCCATGAAGCCGATGGATCGCCTGGAAAAAATCGGCCAGCCTATGTATCAAATTGGAGGATAAATGGATAAACAATTAACTGATGATAAAATCAATGGGGCAGTGTTGGTGATATCAATTTCCGAAAGCCGGGGTATCAAAAAACGAAATGTCGAATTCGCAGAATTAAGGGAGGATTTTGGGATTGTCAATGACGCCCATGCAGGCAAATGGCACAGACAGATTAGTCTTCTTGCCATAGAGCCTATGCAGAAGATTAAAGAGAAGGGCTTGAATGTCAAGTTCGGGGATTTTGCCGAGAATATTTTCCCGCGTATTAAAGGGTGGAACAATTAAACCACTAAATCAGCCGTAGTTTTTCAGGATCATAAAATGTTGGATAAAAAGAATCTCCCCTATATAGTATCAATCAACATATCTTCGGGTGGAGTCCCCAAATTGCCCATTGATTCTATTTATGTGTCATGTTCTGGCCTGAAAGGAGATGGACATAACCATGCCAAACATTATGATCCTATTCAGGCGGTTTGTCTTCAGGATGTCGAACAACTGGAAGGGCTTAACCTTAAAGGGTATTCTCTTGTCCCCGGGGCAACGGGAGAAAATCTCACCGTAAAAAATCTTCATGTCAATAAACTTCCCTTAAAAGCGGTTCTGAAATTTTCCGGTGGCGTTGTTGTAGAGATATCAAAAGTTCGCAAGCCTTGTTACGTAATGGATGCTATTCATCCTCGGTTAAAAGAAGACACCGTTGGCTGTCATGGGATGTATGCCAGGGTGATTCAGGAAGGCATGTTGACTTCCGGAGAAATGATTGACGTTATTCTTCCCTCGTTATCAAATGAGCTAATTAAATCGAGCGCATTATGACACCCCACCGCTAACCATCACTGGTTATTTCTAAGTCGAAAAAATTTTTAATCGATGCCGTTTTATTTAACCCACAAATGGATTATTGACAAAAAAATATACGTCTGTTAATCTATATAACAAATTTGTTATGTGAATATGCTTGATAAGACTGAAAAGTTATTTAAGATTTTTGCTGATAAGAATCGTTTGAGGATATTCAATCTCCTTCAACAGCGGAAAATGTGTGTCTGCGAAATCGCCTTTGTGTTGCAAGTGACTCAGCCCAGCATTTCACGGCATTTAAGGAAGATGAAGGAATCTGGATTAGTCGGAGATGAGCAGGACGGTTTCTGGACAAACTATTTCTTAAAGAATTCTTCGGGAGAAAACAATATTGTTTTTTGGATTAAATCCTTCTTGAAGGGCGACAATGTCCTCAAAGCGGATATGAATCGATTGAAAAAGGTGGATCGGACAAAACTATGTTGTAGGTAAATTTTTTTAACGAAATTACATAACAAGGCAGTTATGTAAATTAAGGAGGTTGAGCATGGCTCAAAAAAATGGAGTAAAACAAGAAAAGAAGAGAGGATTCTTGAGTGGGTTGATGGAAAAGTTGGATAAAAAGATGGAGGAGAAGGCGCAAAAATCATCCTGCTGTGGCGGCGGCTCTGGCCAAAAGAAAGGTTCGTCATGCTGTTAAAATTTGCGGACTGACTGACGTACGGGTTGTTTGGCTTATCGTCTGAAACAAGGTTTGGGGCATCTGTTAATTTTTTTGTCTATGATTCCATCAAGATTCTTCTGCTTCTTTTTGTCCTGATTTTTGTTATTGGCGTATTAAGAACATTCCTGCCTCAACAAAAAATAAAACAGTGGATGGGCAAAAGAGGGGCGGCAGGGAACTTTTATGCCGCTCTTTTTGGAGCCGTCACGCCGTTTTGTTCGTGCTCTTCGATTCCGATCTTTCTTGGTTTCTTGGAGGCGGGTATTCCTTTGGGCGTAACATTTTCCTTCCTGATCACTTCCCCATTAATTAATGAGTATCTTGTCATTCTGATGTTGGGGTTCTTCGGTTGGAAGATTACACTTCTGTATGTTGTTAGCGGAGTATTAATTGGAGTTGTCTCGGGATTAATTCTCGGACGAATGAACTTGGATCAGTATCTTGTGGCTGATCTTATTGAGAAAAGAGGAAATGATATCAAGGAAGAGTTGTTTCCTGCATTTACCGGCCGTCTTAAATTCGGCTGGGATGAAGCCGTTTCAATAGCAAAGAAAATCTGGCTGTGGGTTTTAGTCGGTGTCGGAATCGGGGCGGCTATCCATAATTATATTCCGCAAGAAATGATTCAAAAAATCATCAGCAAGACTGGTATTTTTTCCGTTCCGATAGCTACGATTTTGGGTGTGCCGATGTATGGAAGCTGTGCTGCCATTGTTCCTATTGCCGTAGTGTTGTTTCAAAAAGGGATTCCTCTCGGTACGGCGTTGGCTTTTATGATGGCCGTCGCGGCGTTAAGTCTGCCAGAAGCGATTATGCTTCGCCGGGCTATGCGCTTACAGTTAATTTTTATTTTCTTTGGCATCACAACGTTGGCGATCATTGTGACGGGTTATTTATTTAATTTTCTTCAGAATATTCTTATTTAATGGAGGACGTAACCTCTATCTCTTCTTCAATCTCTAAAATAGGAGTGAGCATGGCCGATTCTATTACAAAGAAATTATCTTTTCTGGACAGATTCCTGACGTTGTGGATTCTTTCGGCCATGGCCGTCGGAGTGGGGGCGGGATATTTTGTCCCTGGGATAACCCAGCTTTGGAATAAATTCCAAGTGGGCGCGACCAATATTCCGATTGCCATCGGGCTTATCCTGATGATGTATCCGCCGCTTGCCAAAGTAAAGTATGAAGAGATCGGCAAGATTTTTAAGAATAAAAAACTTCTCACGCTCTCTCTAGTGCAAAATTGGATCATTGGGCCGGTCGTTATGACGGCACTGGCCATCATGTTTTTACGTGGATATCCGGAGTATATGATTGGTGTAATTTTGGTTGGTCTGGCGCGGTGCATTGCCATGGTCATTGTCTGGAACGATCTCTCAGATGGCGACCGGGAACTGGCGGCCGGACTTGTAGCGTTCAATGCGGTTTTTCAAGTTCTGTTTTATGCGCCGTATATTTACCTTTTCATCACGGTTCTTTTGAATATCTTAGGAATTGCGAAGGGACTTAACATTCACATTTCCATGGCGGAATCAGCAAAAACGGTTTTGATCTATCTCGGCATTCCATTCTTCGCAGGTGTTGTGAGTCGGTTCACGCTAATTAGAATGAAGGGGCGTGAGTGGTTTGACAATGTTTACATTCCACGGATTAGCCCAGTCACATTGGTTGCGCTACTTTTTACGATATTCGTTATGTTTTCTCTTAAGGGCGAGGATATCGTCCGTTTACCATTGGATGTTGTTCGTATTGCGGTTCCCCTGACGGTCTATTTTATCGTCATGTGGTTCGTGACCTATTGGTTCTCCAAGAAGCTTAAGTCAAATCACGCCGAGGCAACGGCGGTGTCGTTCACGGCGGCCAGCAATGATTTCGAGCTGGCGATTGCGGTGGCGGTTGCTATTTTTGGCATCAACTCCATGCAGGCTTTCGCAACCGTTATCGGGCCGCTGATTGAAGTGCCGGTGATGCTGTTGCTGGTCAATGTGGCCCGGATGTTTGAGAAAAAGGCTAACTTAAAGAAATGCTGTTAGGGGAAAGGGTATGTTAAAGAAAAAAGTTTTGATCCTTTGTACGGGAAATTCCTGCCGTTCGCAAATGGCCGAGGGTCTCTTGCGGCATTTCGGGGGGAAGCAGTTTGAAGTGTTCAGCGCCGGGACTAAACCATCCCAGGTCAATCCGATCGCGATACGGGTGATGAAAGAAATCAGGATCGATATTTCCGGGCACCGCTCAAAACATGTAGATGAGTTTAAAGGACAGAAATTCGATGATGTGATTACCGTATGCGATAACGCCAAAGAGTCCTGTCCAATCTTCCCGGGTGTGAAGCCGATGCACTGGCCTTTTCCTGATCCTCCTCATGGGCAGGGAGAGTCGGAAGTCATTCTCCATGAGTTTCGTACGGTCAGAGATATGATTTCTGAAAAGTTTAGAGATTTTGCCAAAAGTTATTAAAATTCGACTTTCCCAATGACTCGTAAATTAAAATCAATCATTAAGTGTCCCTATTGTGGTTTTGAAAAAGAAGAGACCATACCCACTGATTCCTGCCAGTTTTTCTATCGGTGCAGTCATTGCGGGGTAAGGTTGAGGCCCAAAGAAGGGGATTGTTGTGTTTTCTGCTCTTACGGCACGATTAAATGCCCTCCGAAACAAAATGAAAAGTGCTATTAACTCTTCATTTTTTAGAACCCCAGATTCAATTTTCAGGTTCGCGAAAGTAAGAAGGTCGATGGTTTTTATGTCCAGTTGGATATGGCCAAGAAAAAGTCCATTGCGCATGCCGGGCAGGCGATGCTGATCTAAAATAACTATTCTTTCAATGATTTAATGTACAGCATTTTTCCATAATCGTCCAGCGCCTTAACGTAGTTTCCCCTCTCGAATAGCTCTGGATTCGGGCAAGATTTTTGGCTCATCGAGCCTTTCATTTGGCTGACCGATTGATATTCGTTTTCAATCATCCAATCCTTCATTTTCTCTAAGATTTCGCTGATGCGGCTTATGCCGTTTTTCAAAAGGGTAGAGCAAAGCATCGTTGCATCCGCCCCCACCATCAACAATTTTAGAACATCTTCATGGGTGTGAACGCCGCTGGTTGCAGATAAACTGCATTTGATACGGCCATGCAAAATCGCAATCCAGCGTAAGGGAAGGCGCATCGCTTGGGGCGTGCTTAAAAGAACGTTGGGAGTAACTTCTAGGTTGGCCAGATCGATGTCGGGTTGATAGAACCGGTTAAAGAGAACCAAGCCATCAGCTCCAGTTTCTTCTAGCCGTTTGGCCATATTCGCCATGTTGCTAAAGAAGGGAGACAGTTTGATCGCCACCGGAATCGATATACTGGACTTTACTGAATGCAATATATCAATATACTTTTGTTCAACATCGCTACCGGGAACATGGGGATCCGTCGGGATAAAATAGATGTTGAGCTCAAGCGCATCGGCTCCGGCATTTTCAATTTTTTTCGCATATTTGGTCCAGCCTCCTAAAGAGTACCCGTTGATACTTCCGATAATGGGCACCTTAATTTCTTTTTTAAGTTTTTCAATATGGTTGAGGTACTCATCCGGGCCAAGGATAAACTGCGATGGTTCCGGGAAATAGGTCAAAGCTTCCGGATAGCTATCGGTCCCGCGGGTAAGATGATCGTGCAGGGTATGCGTTTCATGAATGATTTGTTCTTCAAAGAGTGAAAACAAAACAATCGCACTGATGCCGGCTTCTTCAAGTTTGCGGGCATTACTCAATGTGTAGGAAAGAGGGGAGGCGGAAGCGATCAGAGGATTTTTAAGAGTCATCCCTAAATATTCAGTGGTAAGATCGGGGGACGTTTTGCTATGGGGTGTTTTCTGTTTTGGCATTTTGATCTTTTCCCGGTTGATCAGCCATTTGTTTGTAAACAGCCCATCGCCGATCAACATCTTCTTGGGCTAATTTCATTAAGCGGTCAGCTTCGTCGGGATTTGTTTTTTTAAGTATTTGAAAACGATTTTGTCGATAGGTGTAATCCTTTAACTTTATTTTTGGATCTGAAGAATCGAGTTGTAAAGGGTTTTTTCCTTCCATCGCTAAAAGAGGATTGTAGCGAAAGAGCGGCCAATGACCAGAGAAAACAGCTGCCTTTTGGTCCTGCATCGCGGTTTTCATATCAATCCCGTGGGCAATGCAGTGAGAATAGGCAATGATCAAAGAAGGCCCATCGTAGGCCTCTGCTTCCAGAAAGACTTTTAATGTGTGTTCATCTTTCGCCCCCATCGCAATTGAGGCGACATAAACATGTTCATAGGTCATTGCGATACGCGCGAGGTCTTTTTTCGCATGAGTTTTCCCGCCAGCAGCAAATTTTGCAACTGCGGCACGTGGGGTAGATTTGGAAGCTTGTCCGCCCGTGTTTGAATAAACTTCCGTGTCAAGAACCAGAATGTTAACGTTTTTCCCTGTGGCCATGACATGATCCAATCCGCCAAACCCGATATCATACGCCCATCCATCGCCGCCAATAATCCAAACACTTTTTTTGACCAGCGTATCAGCAAGGCTCAGGAGCTGTGCAGATTCCGAGGATTTTATTGCTTTTAATTTTTCTTTAAGTTGGGCAACGCGCTCGCGCTGTTCAAAGATTCCCGGTTCATCAGTTTGCCGTGCATGAATGATCGCGTCGCAGAGTTCTATCCCCAGGGACGAGGAGAGTTTTCGGAGAAGTTCAGCGGCAAATTGAGCCTGTTTGTCAATCGCTAGACGCATGCCGAGCCCAAACTCCGCGTTATCTTCAAAGAGGGAATTGGCCCACGCGGGGCCTCTGCCTTGTTTATTTTTTGTCCAAGGGGTTGTCGGAAGATTTCCACCGTAAATTGAAGAGCATCCGGTTGCATTCGCCACAATCATCCGGTCACCAAAAAGCTGGGTGGCTAATTTTATATAAGGAGTTTCGCCGCATCCCGCGCAAGCACCGGAAAATTCAAATAAGGGTTCGAGGATTTGCGAAGAACGGACGGTTGTCCGTTTAACCAAATTGCGATCGATTTCGGGGAGGTTGAGGAAGAATTCCCAATTCGCTTTTTCCTCTTCGCGAATCGGGGGTTGTGGCGTCATGTTGATGGCCTTGAAGCGGGTTTCTGTTTTATTTTTTACCGGGCAGACATCGACACAAATCCCGCAGCCGGTACAGTCTTCGGGAGCGACTTGCAGCGTATATTTAAGGTCTTTCCATCCGAGATCCCGGGCATCCGTTGACTTAAAGGTGGCAGGTGCGTTGGTCAATGCCTTTGGATCATAAACTTTAAAGCGAATCACGGCGTGGGGGCAGACCATGGAACATTTTCCGCATTGGATACAGATATTTTCATCCCAGGCAGGAATTTCTTGGGCGATATTGCGCTTTTCCCATTTCGTCGTTCCGACGGGATACGTGCCGTCTGCCGGCAAACAACTCACCGGGATATCATCGCCTTGCCGCGCAATAATTTTAGCGGTGACATCCTGAACAAAATCCGGCGCTTCTTTGGCAACCGCGCGGAGTCGGTAGAATTTGCTGGTAGCTTTTTCAGGGACAATCACCTCATGCAGATGCAACAGTGATTGCTCAACAGCTTTAAAATTCATTTCAACAATATGTTCACCTTTCTGGGAATATGTTTTTTGAATAAAGGCTTTAATCGCCGTGATCGCCTCATTGCGCGGCAAAATGCCAGAAATCGCAAAAAAGCAGGTCTGCATGATCGTGTTGATGTGCGAGCTCATGCCGTATTCCCGGGCGACAGTATAAGCATCAATACTAAAAAGACGGAGATTTTTATCAATGATGCTCTGTTGAACTTCCCGCGGCAGATGGTCCCAGACTTGATTGGCTTCAAAGGGAGCGTTGATGAGAAAAGTCCCCCGGGGTTCGATTTCTTCTAAAACATCAAACTTTTCAAGGAATTCAAATTGATGGCATCCGACAAAGCTGGCTTGCGTTATTAAGAAACTCGATAGAATAGGCTTGGGGCCGAAACGCAGATGGGATACGGTAATCGATCCAGCCTTTTTGGAATCATAGACAAAATATCCTTGGACATAATTGGGTGTATTCTCACCGATGATTTTGATTGTGTTTTTGTTTGCCCCGACGGTTCCGTCTGAGCCTAATCCGTAAAAAATGGCCCGCACTCCGGAGCTGCTTTCAATAATAAAATTTTTATCATAATGAAGGCTCGTGTATGTGACGTCATCTTCAATGCCGATCGTGAAATGATTTTTAGGGTCCTCCTTTTTCATTTCATCAAAAATCGCTTTGACCATCGCCGGGGTAAATTCTTTGGAGGAAAGGCCGTAACGGCCGCCGATAATTCTCGGCAGCTGTGAAAAATATTTTTTATGGCTGAATTCCATGACTGAGCTGACAACATCGAGGTAGAGCGGCTCTCCAACGCTCCCGGGTTCCTTGGTGCGGTCTAAGACGGCGATTGTTTTTGTTGTCTTTGGGAGGGCTTCAATAAAGGGGGGAATGGAAAAGGGGCGGAACAAGCGTACTCGTAAAACACCGACTTTTTCTCTGCTGTCATTGAGTTTGTGCACGGTATCGGCACAAGTATCTGCAGCCGAGCCCATGATCACAATCACGCGTTCAGCGTTCGGGTCGCCATCATAATCAAAAAGATGATATTCTCTCCCGGTTAACTTGGAAAATTGATCCATTGTTTTTTGGACGATTGTCGAACAGTTGATATAGTAGGAATTGACGGTTTCGCGTGCCTGAAAATAAACGTCGGGATTTTGTGTGGTCCCGCGGATAACGGGATTATCCGGTGTCAATCCCCGCTTGCGATGCTCGAGAACTTTTTCTTCATTAATCATCTCCCGTATATGTTCAAGAGAAAGAGGCGTTATTTTTGAAATTTCATGGGAAGTCCTGAATCCATCAAAAAAATGGATAAAAGGGATCCGTGATTGCAGGGTTGCTGCATGGGCGATCAGGGCAAAATCCATTGATTCTTGGGCGTTCGAAGAACACAGAAAAGCAAATCCCGTTGCCCGGGCCGCCATAACATCGCTATGATCCCCAAAAATGGATAACGCTTGTGTGGCCAGTGATCGGGCTGCCACATGAAAGACCGTCGCGGTAAGCTCGCCGGCAATCTTGTACATATTGGGGATCATTAATAACAATCCCTGGGAGGCAGTGAACGTTGTGGCAAGGGCTCCGCACTGCAGGGCTCCGTGGATTGCTCCGGCTGATCCAGCCTCGCTCTGCATTTCTTGAATCAAGGGGACAGTTCCCCAAAGATTTTTTTCGCCCTTGGATGCCCATTCATCAGCTATTTCTCCCATCGTGGAAGCAGGGGTGATAGGATAAACGGCAATCACTTCATTGAGACGATAAGCGATCAGGGCAGCAGCTTCATTGCCATCAATAACGATCTTTTTTTTCTTTGTTTCGGGATATTGATCTTTAGCTTGGTGGGGAGTCGATAAACCTTGTATTTTGGGTAAAATTTTACTCATGGAGGAATCAATGCTTAAAAGATGGCGCTTTTTTTAAGATAAGTTTCAGCTTAACTATATAATTATTTAGATTAATAATATAAGCAATATTTTACATGTTACGAGTATTTTGTAAAGATTATTTAATCTCTGGGGAGTGAAAAAGACTGATCAAATGTTAAAACTCAGCTTACCACAATATTGCAGGTTATGGTATTTTTTATGTTTTGCGTCCCATCGCAGTGATGCTTCGTAAAAAGTTTAAGGAATCAGAAGAGGTGCTCAGCCCCTTGGGGAAAGACCAAACTTTCCTTAGGAAGCCTTGCGGCAATATTATTTTTGCTCCCATTTGACTCGTTCGCCGGCGCCCAAGCCCCGCCATTTATGGCGGGGAGAGTCGAATGGGTTGATTTTTTAGATGTTCACTGTCTTGACATTCCGGGTGTTTTGAGTATGATATTCATATACGCAAATATTTGAATATTGCTAAAAAACATCCGGTTGATTCGATATAAAATTTATTCGTTAAGCGCCTAATTTCTGGTTCTCCTGGAAAACGGGAAATTCCTCTTCGGTGAATCTCATTGTATTTGGTGAGAAGGGACCACCTGCTTCCCTAACCAATCACTAATCTCGTCGGCATAGCAGATATTTCATGGGGGAAAACTGTAGCGATCAACGGGAAATTCATTGCTATTTTAATTTGTTGCTATTTTATTGGATTGGAGGGAGCAGATGGATCAATTAAATTCTTCATCAACAAATCGATTGACAGTCCGTCTTGAGCTGATGAATAAGCCGGGAATTTTTGCTCAGGTTGTTAATGTTCTCGCCGATGAACATGCGAATCTGGGAGCGGTTGATATCGTCGAAGCCATGGCTGATAAGGTTATTCGGGATGTCACTTTTGATATCGCGAATGAAGAACACGGCCAGCGGATTATTGAGGCTTTTAATAAACTAGAGCATGTTCAGGTTGTTTCTTTCTCAGACCCGATCTTTCTTTTGCATTTAGGCGGGAAAATACATATTCAAAGCAAGGTCCCGTTAAAGACGAGAAATCAGCTTTCCATGGTTTATACTCCCGGAGTGGCTAAGATTTGCCGGGCCATCGCTGATGATCATAACAAAGTTAATATTCTGACCATTAAAAGTAATAGTGTCGCTGTTATCACCGATGGTTCAGCCATCTTAGGGCTTGGGAATCTTGGGCCGGAAGCGGCTTTACCCGTGATGGAAGGCAAGGCGATCATCTTTAAAGAATTTGCTGATATCGACGCTTGGCCGATTTGTTTAGCGACTCAAGATGTTGGCGAGATTGTCGAGACGATCAAGAATATCGCGCCGGTTTTTGGCGGGATTAATCTGGAAGATATTAGTGCCCCACGTTGCTTTGAAATTGAATCAACGCTTAAAAAAATATTGAATATCCCTGTGATGCATGATGACCAGCATGGGACAGCTGTGGTTTTATTAGCAGCTCTTAAAAATGCCCTAAAAATTGTAAAAAAGGATATTAAAAATATCCGGGTGGTGGTTAACGGGTTAGGGTCGGCCGGTTCTGCCTGTTGCAAAATTTTGCTCGCGGCAGGAGTCAATCATTTATTGGGATGTAATAGAAAAGGCGCCGTCTTAAGCGTTGATTCGGATAACGTCAATAAAGTTAAAGAAGACTTTTTCGCGCACATTGATAACCAAAATCCGCTGATGACATTGCGTGAAGCTTTAAATGGAGCGGATGTGTTCATCGGAGTATCGGCGGGTAATCTTTTAACTCCTGAAGATTTAAAGAGAATGAGCCAAGACAAGATCGTCTTCGCGATGGCTAATCCTGACCCGGAAGTTAATCCTCATGAAGCTTTTAAAATCTGCCGGGTCTTTGCAACAGGCCGTTCGGATTTCCCCAATCAGATCAATAATGCCCTAGCTTTTCCAGGGATTTTTCGAGGGGCGTTAAATGTCCGGGCTAGAGAGATTAATGAAGAAATGAAATTAGCCGCCAGCGATGCGTTAGCCAACCTTGTTTCACAGAGCCAGTTGAATGAGGAATATATCATCCCCAGTATTTTCGATAAAAGAGTTGTCCTTGCCGTCGCAACAGCCGTCCAAGAGGCGGCTTATAAAACAAAAGTTGCGCGTAAAAGGGCCTTCATTGCATGAGAAATATTCAGCCGATGATTGATCACGCGATTGATCGTGCCCGGCAGTTACGTTGGGAGAAAAAGTAGGGATGGAACTGACGATCAATGACATCGTTAAGATTTTTGCGGTCTCCGAGGAGAGGGTTAATCACTGGATTGAAAAAAAGAATATGCCTTGTATCAAGGCTAATGAGCAATATCGTTTTAACTATATTGAATTGCTTGACTGGGCCTTGCAGAAGAAAATTAACCTGACTCCGGAAATTTTAACTTTAGGAGATCGGGAAAATTATAGTTCAGATAGTTTGTATCAATCCATCAAAAATGGCCATATTTATTATGATATTCCCGGCGATAGCCGGGAAGAGGTTTTAAAGGCCATCGTTGACCTGTTGCCTCTCCCGCCGAAATTGAACAGAAAATCTCTCTGGCAAATGTTAGTCGCCAGAGAGGAAATGATGTCAACAGCTGTTGGCAATGGGATCGCCATCCCTCATGTCCGCAATCCTGTTATTTTGCAGATGGAGCACCCTTCCATCACTTTATGTTTTTTAAAGAAGCCCGTCGATTTTAAGGCCATTGATGGCAAACCTGTTTTTATTCTCTTCACCATCCTGAGCCCCTCTGTTAAAAAACATCTGGCCATTCTCAGCCGGTTAGCTTTTTGTCTGCAGAACGCAAAATTAAAGCAATATTTGCATGCGAAAGCAACTCAAGAACAAATTTTGGCCGAAATCAGGATTCTCGAGTCAACATTATCCTCCGTTCCCGATGAGAATGGGAAGGAGGGCAGATAAATGACGGATTATTTTTTATCCAGTTTGGTTCTTTTATCGATCTCCGCGGTGTTGATCGTATTGACATCACGATTTCAAAAAATCAGCGGAGGTATTTTTTTGTTTTCTCTGGGAACAGGATGTGTTTTGGGGTTAATCTCTGCCGTTAGTGTCCTCGTTCATCGGGTACCAATTGATTATCGGCTGGATTTTCGAATGCCTATCGGCGAGTTCTACGTGGGAGTGGATCTTTTAAGCGCTTTCTTCTTATTGACGATTGTTATGTTATCCCTCTTCGCTGGTATATACGGATATGGTTACTTAAAAGATGATGAGAAAAAAAACTTAAGTGTCCATTACGCCTTATATCTTGTTTTGTTAATTTCTCTGATGCTTGTTGTCACTGCCAAGAATGCTGTTCTATTTTTGGTTGCATGGGAGACGATGGCCATATCCTCGTATTTTTTGATTACATTTGATGATGAGAAGGAAGCCGTCAGAAAAGCCGGATACCTTTATTTAATCGCCACCCATACCGGGACGTTTTGCCTATGGGTCATGTTTCTTTTGATGGGACAACAGGCTGGATCGATGAATTTCGATCAGATGACGCTGGCATCATTCCCTTTGCCGCTCGCGGGGGTGTTGTTTATTTTAGGGATCATCGGGTTTGGAGTTAAAGCAGGGTTTATCCCGTTTCATATATGGCTGCCTCACGCGCATCCGGCGGCTCCAAGTCATGTGTCCGCTGTTTTATCCGGGGTTATGATCAAGATGGGGATTTACGGTTTGATGAGGCTTATTTTGATTGTGAAGAATTTTCCTGAATGGTGCGCGATGGTGTTACTGATGATTGGCATGATTTCGGGAGTAGGAGGCGTTTTGTATGCTTTAGGCCAGCATGAAATCAAGAAATTACTCGCGTATCACAGCATTGAAAATATTGGGATTATCACGCTGGGGCTGGGAATCGGTTTATGGGGGCAGATTGATCATAATGAAGCGGTGGCTCTTATTGGCTATGCCGGCGCGCTTTTGCACGTTTTTAATCACGCGATCTTTAAAGGGCTTTTATTTTTAAGCGCGGGATCGGTCATCCGCTCAACGCATACCGGGGAGATCGATCATTTGGGCGGGCTTTTAAAAAAGCTCCCATGGGCGGGACATTTATTTTTGATCGGTTCTTTATCGATCTGCGGGTTGCCGCTGTTCAACGGTTTTATCAGCGAGTGGCTTGTTTTTCGGGCATTGTTCGATGGGGTATTTCATTTTGAAACGAACGCGCTTGTCTTTAGCAGTTTAGCCATTATTTCTTTGGCTTTAATCGGGGGGTTAGCTACGGCATGTTTTGCAAAAGCGTTTGGCGCGATATTTTTAGGGAACAGCCGTTCGATCGATAATACTCATTTGGAGGAAAATTCTTCGCTGATGCGCGCCCCCATGCTTGTGTTGGGAGGGCTTTGTTTATGGGTTGGATTTTTTCCAAGCACGATGGTGTCCTTTGCGTTGGGAGCTGCCTCAACAATTGCTTCGTTAAAGATTTCTCCAATGGCGGAAGAAGCCATTATTTCACCTCTTTTGACGGTTGTTTGGGTGTTGATGATTTTGGTGACAATCATTACCGTCCTGGTCTTATTTAAAAGGATTGCGATGAAATTCCTGCCTATTGAAAAAGCGCCGACGTGGGGTTGCGGGTATTCTATGCCGACGAACCGGATGCAATATACCGCTTCATCGTTCGCGGAGCCTATTTTGCGGATTTTTAGGAATGTTCTTGGGTTTAATGTTACGGGGAATAAACCGCAAGGATATTTCCCGAAGGAAGAAGCAATTTCCTCGCATGTTATCGATGCCTCGGAGGACTTCATTTTTCGTCCCATATTCCAGTTCATTAAGTCTTTATCAGCAAAATTAAAAATTATTCAATTCGGGGTTACGCAGTTGTATTTGCTTTATATTTTTATATTTCTTTTGATATTGCTCATTTGGAAGATGGTCTAGAAAAGAGAAAATCAATGGGGATTCAGATTTTATTACACATCGGCATCGTGATGATTTTATCTCCCTTGCTGTTGGGGATCATCGGAAAGACAAAGGCTTTTTTTGCCGGGCGCTGGGGCCCGCCATTGTTACAGCCTTATTATGATATTGGGAAATTATTTCAAAAGGGGAATGTTTACAGCATCACAACAACGTGGATTTTTCAGGCCGCGCCGATTGTTTGCCTGGCAGTGGTCTTGGTTTCCTCTTTTTTTATTCCTTTGGGAGGATTGAAGGCTCCTATTCAATTTTGGGGAGATATTATCCTCTTTGCCTATCTTTACGGGTTAGCCAGGTTCTTGATGATGATCGCCGCGCTTGATACGGGATCAAGTTTCGAAGGCATGGGCGCAAGCCGGGAAGCGGCCTTTTCGTGCTTAGCGGAGGTTGTGTTATTTTTAGATTTTATTATCCTGGCGCTATTGTCTAAAAAGTTCGTTTTATCAGAAATCATCGAGGGGAATATCTTATCGTCGTGGCCGTTATTTGGGCCGGTGCTTCTTTTGGTCGGGGCAAGTTATTTCTTAGTTTTGTTAGTAGAGAATGCCCGGATTCCTATCGATGATCCGGCAATACATTTAGAGCTGACGATGATTCATGAGGTGATGGCCCTGGATCACAGCGGATGGGATTTGGCTTATATTTACTATGGGGGTGCGATTAAGTTATTTGTTTTGGGAGGGCTATTTGTCAATATTCTGATCCCGTACCACAGTTTATCTTCCGTCATGCAGACAGTGATGTTCTCCGGAGGAATGATTATGTTGGCGCTGACGATAGGGATTGTGGAATCTTGCATGGCACGATTGCGATTAAACCGGATTCCGCTGCTTTTGATCAGCGCTTTTGTTTTGGCTTTGGTCGGAGGGATCGTTGTTTTAGTCAAAGGGGTGTAATCACCATGTGGTTAGAACTGGCTTTAATTTTGATTATTTTCTTAGGGATCATTATTTTAGGAAATAACCGCCTGGGGACCATGATCCAGCTTTTTGCGTTGCAATCTTTTATTTTAAGCATGACGCCCTTATTGGTACATCCCGGGATCCACGCGGTTATCATGACGGCTGCGACGATCATCTTAAAAGTTTTGGTGATGCCGAGTTTACTTTTTTGGGCGATACGGCATGTATCAATCCGCCGGGAAGTCCAGCCTCTTATTGGTTACGGGAAGACATTAATTCTGGGGGGCTTTTTTATCGGCGCGGCTTTTTTCATCTCTTCAAAGATGGATTTGCCCGTCAAGGCAATATCGAATTTATTGGTCCCGTCAGCCTTTTCCATCGTGATGATCGGATTCTTGCTCTTAGTAAGCCGGTTTAAAGCGATCACCCAGGTGATTGGTTATCTTGTTATGGAAAACGGTATTTTTCTTTTTGCTCTTTTATTGTTAGAGAAGACCCCGCTTTTAGTCGAGATGGGCGTATTGTTGGATATTTTTGTTGCTGTTCTTATCATGGGGATCGTGGTTAACCATATCAATGAAGAGTTCGAGAGCACCAATACTATTCATTTAACGGCGTTGAGGGATTGAAGGAATGCTACTTTTCTTAATTCTTTTACCTTTGTTCGGCGGGGCAATTGCTTTTGTTTTGCCCAAGAATCAACAACGAAGAACGATTCTTCCCTGGGTATCTTTGATTCACCTGATCGGCGTAGGCAGTCTCTGGAAATTTTTGCCAGACACCCAGTTTAACGGATTTCTGGGATTAGATGTCCTGGGCCGGCTGATTTTAACGGTTGTTAGTCTCTTGTTTGTGGCGGTGTCTTTTTATTTATGGGGCTATCTGAACGATGAAGAAAAACATTCCGATAGAATTTTTATGAGCAGTCTGTTGTTTTTCTTGTCGGCGATGACGTTGGTGACAATGAGCCGGCATATGGGCTTGTTATGGATCGCGATTGAAGCAACGACGCTTTTTAGCGCCCCTTTGATTAATTTTCACCGCAGCCCACACAGTGTAGAGGCAACGTGGAAATATCTACTGATTTGTTCGGTGGGGATTGCCTTGGCGCTCTTGGGGACATTATTCTTGGCGGTTGCCGCCACCAGTGTTGGAACGGTCTTCTTAGGCGCCCTGTTGGAGAATGCCTCTTTGCTTTCCATCCCCTGGTTAAAGTTAAGCGTTATTTTTCTTTTTGTGGGGTATGGAACCAAGATGGGGCTTGCCCCCATGCATACCTGGCTTCCCGACGCGCATAGTGAAGCACCGTCCCCCGTTTCGGCCCTTTTGTCCGGGGTTTTGTTGAATTGTGCCTTCTTGGGCATTTTGAGGGTTTTTCAAATTTGTGTGGCCGCCGGCCAGACAGCTTTTGCGCAGGATTTATTCTTGATAATGGGTTTGTTGTCGCTTTTGGTTGCGGCCATTTTTGTTATCGGGCAGGCGGATTACAAAAGGTTGTTTGCTTATTCCAGCGTTGAGAACATGGGGATTTTAGCTCTCGGGATAGGGTTGGGGGGCGTCGGGTTATACGGCAGTTTGTTCCATATGATTAACAATGCCTTTGCCAAAGGGATGATATTTTTGGTGACGGGGAACATTTATCAGGCTTACCAAAGCAAGAAGGTCAAGGACGTTAAAGGGCTGCTGGGTAGTTATCCGGTAACGGGAATATTTTTAGTAATGGGATTTCTGGCGGTGACAGGGGTCCCGCCCTTTGGGACATTTTACAGCGAATTGATGATCTTGAATGCGGCTATTCAATCAAGGCATTATTGGGTGGCCTTTTTTTATATATTATTTCTGGCGGTGATATTTATGGGGATAGCGGAGAGTGTGCTCAGGATGCTGCACCGGGGCACAAAAGGACAGACAACGGGCCCGGCCCCGCCGATGGCGGGGCCAGCCCATAAAGAAGATTTAAGGCTAATCCTGCCGATCCTATTTTTAGGAGCGATTGTTTTAATCCTGGGTTTCTATATGCCTTCTTTCTTGGACGATGCCTTAAAGGGGTCCAGCGCGCTTTTAGGAGGAAGATAACGTGGACAGCCAAGAATTTGATGTGCGCAATGGGCAAAGCTGGGAATGGAGCGCCGTTCCCGTCTTGGGCGAAGATTCATTCCGTCAAAAAATCCTGGAGGAATGTTCTCAGTGGGCCAGCCCCGCCGGTGGCGGGGCCAGCCCCGCCGGTGGCGGGGCCAGGCTCGTTAATCTGTTTGCTCAATTGGAAGACAGCGGGAGTATCCGGATTTTTGTGATGCTCGGGAGGGATCAAGAAGGGAAATTGCCAGTTTTTTCCATGCGGATATCACAGGATCAGGCGTCTTTCCAATCGCTAACGCCTGAATTGCCCCAAGCTCACATGTTCGAGCGGGAAATGGCTGAACAGTTTGCCATTACATCTATCGGGCATCCTTGGCTGAAACCGGTGCGTTATCATCAGAATTATCGAAATGTTCCTGATTTGTGGGCGGGAATTCCTTCACGCCCGATCCCGGGGGCGTATCCATTTTATCGCGTGGGGGGAGAAGAAGCGCATGAAGTTGCTGTCGGGCCCGTTCACGCGGGGATTATTGAACCGGGGCATTTTCGGTTCCAATGTCACGGAGAAGAGATTTTAAACCTGGAAATACAGTTGGGCTATCAACACCGAGGCATCGAGAAGATGATGGAAGATGTTTCGGCAGAAAGAGCGGTGCTCTTGGCCGAGTCGATTGCCGGAGATACCGTCATAGGGCACGCGATGGCTTATTGTAATGCCATCGAATCATTAAGCGATTGTGAAATATCGCCACGGGCAGAAGCCATTAGAGCCATCGCCCTTGAACTCGAAAGGCTCTCCAATCACGTTGGAGATTTAGGCGCCTTAAGCACCGACATCGGATTTTTACCGCCAGCGGCCTATTTCGGCAGGCTCCGGGGAGAATTTTTAAATTTATTGATGGAGTTAAGCGGGAACCGTTACGGGAGAAGCCTGTGCCGGCCCGGCGGGGTTTTATTTGATTTGGATCAACCAATGATTGAAAATTTTCGAAAGCGCCTCCTGATTGCCCGGAAAGATTTAAAAGAAATTTCTGACCTTTTCTTCACCAAATCATCCGTTCTTTCGCGGCTGGAAGGAACGGGGATCGTTTCAACCAAGATCGCTCAGGAATTGGGTCTTGTTGGCCCGGCCGCTCGTGCTTGCGGGTGTGGGCTTGATGTTCGCACCGATTATGCCTTTGGGATGTACCGTTTTCATCACATTCCAATTTCGACAGTCCTTTCCGGAGATGTTTATGCTCGTTCACTGATTCGTTGGCTTGAGTCTCAACGATCCATAGAATTTCTTTTAGACCTGTTGACCCAGATTCCCGAAGGGGATTTACAAATCAAGGGATCGGGATTGAAACCAAATCACATGGCCTTGGCCATGATTGAGGGATGGCGGGGAGAAATCGTTCATGTGGCGATGACGGATTCCAATTCCCGGATCGCGCGCTACAAAATTAAAGACCCTTCTTTCAATAATTGGATGGGCCTTTCCATGGCTGTGCGCGGCGCCCAAATTTCCGATTTCCCGGTTTGCAATAAAAGTTTTAATCTGTCTTATGCCGGGCATGATTTATGAGCGCATAAGTTACGCGACTGTTAAGGAGTGTAACTTAGCGCGCGAGTTAACCCCGCCTCTTGCATTCTGCAAGAATGCGGCGGGGTAAATTCGCCCAGCAAATTTATGTCACTTCGTTCCATAAACCTGGGGGCTCATTTATGTGGGGTGTAATCGTTAACCGATTTAAACAAGGGTTTAGGACGCTGTCCTATCCCAAAGAAGTTCCTGTTTTTCCGAAACGTTTTCGCGGCCGTCTGATGATCTCAGCCGCAGAAACTCAATGTTCAATCGACAAAACGAAAGATCCCTTAGGCGCGGTCGTGCCCGGGAAGAAACCGGCAGTGGATCTTGGAAAATGTTTGTTTAATGAAGAGTTTAAGGCTGTTTGTCCAGAAGGGTTGACTTATTCGCAAGATCATCGCCTGGCTGTTTCAAAAAGGGAAGATTTAATCATTCGCGATAACGAAGTCAAGCTGGCCGCCGCGCTTAATGAAAAGACAAGAAGGATTTTCGGGAGATCACTTAAGTTGAGAGAAGTCTGTGCAGGCAGTTGTAATGGCTGCGATGCCGAAATTCAGGCGATGGGCAATGTGGTGTTTGATTTATCCCGGTTTGGGATTCAATTTGTCGCGTCTCCCCGGCATGCGGACGGGTTGATGATTACCGGCCCGGTGACAAAAAATATGGAATTGGCGTTAAAGAAAACTTATGAGGCTGTGCCTTCTCCTAAAATTGTCATCGCGGTCGGGGCCTGTGCCATCAGCGGCGGTCCTTTCGCAGGGGGGAAGGAAGTCCATAATGGAGTTGATGGTTTGATCCCCGTCGATTTGTACATCCCCGGTTGCCCGCCGCATCCTTTAACAATTCTTGATGGGCTGTTAAGGATATTAGATAAGTTGGAAAAAGAAAGGTGATCATTAAGGAAAGGCTTCGCTCGTCCTCGCCAATGACACCCCCGTTTGCCTGCCGCACAATCCTTCCTTGCCAATTTTTTCGTTTTATTTTAAAATGCCATTTCCATGAAAAGTACAGACTTTCAAAAACTTGACTTTTCCCGGTCTTCGGATTAAATTTCTATTGGTTCATCATAATGAACTTGAGTTCAAATATTTGAATGATCTCGATAACGCAGGCCGACGTTTTATTCCCAGTTCCTTGACGTCCACACGAGCGTGTGGTAGTATGGTGTTGCTTAAATATCCATCCCCTGGACCGCAGATTCCCCCAAACACAAGAAAGGGGAAAAGTATGAATGAAATGATCCAAACCAAAATCGCAATTTTTAAGGAAAAGAAGATCCGCCGTGCTTGGGATGAAGAAAAAGAAAAATGGTTTTTCTCCATCGTCGATGTTGTTGAAGCACTGACTAGTAGCCCGAATGCAAGGAGCTACTGGAAAGTATTAAAGAATAGGCTTAAAAAAGAAGGCAGTGAGGTGGTTACAAAATGTAACCACCTGAAGATGCAGGCAGCGGACGGTAAGTATTACCTTACAGACGCCGCTGACACTGAAGCAATGTTCAGGATTATTCAATCGATTCCTTCCCCCAACGCTGAACCCTTTAAGCTCTGGTTGGCGCGCGTGGGTTATGAGCGGGTGGAAGAGACGATTGATCCGGAATTAGCCATTGCGCGGGCCATGCAGACGTATTTGAAGAAGGGGTATTCACCTGATTGGGTGAATATGCGGCTTAAAAGCATTGAAATCCGTAAACTGCTTACGGATGAATGGGTCAAACGTGGAGTTAAAACCAACGATGAATTTGCCGTGCTAACGGACGAAATCTCGCTGGCCTGGGCGGGAATGAAGACCAAGGATTACAAGAAATATAAAGAATTGAAGAAAGAAAACCTGCGGGATAATATGACTAATCTCGAGCTGGTGCTTAACATGCTGGCTGAGGCCAGTACCACGGAAATTTCGCAGGTCAAAGAGCCTAAGACATTCCCGGAGAACAAAAAGATCGCCCGGCAAGGTGGGTCCGTGGCCGGTAAAGCGAAGAAAGCGATTGAGGCCAAAACCGGCAGAAGCGTGATTGGCAAAGAGAATCATTTGAAGAGGATACAGAATAAAAATACTTGAGGGGCGCGGATTGAACTCCGTCCCTGCCTGCCCCATAATCCCTCCTTGCCAATTTTTTAGTTTTTGTTTAAAATACTGTTCCATGAAAAAGCGCGGCGCAAACTATTACTGGAATGCTCGGGATAAAATCTACGCCCGACTCTCCCAATTGCCCCAAGGCACGATCAAAGAGCGCCGCATCTCTGGCCACACGTATTTTTACCTCCAACATCGGGAAGGGAAAAAGGTTGTCCACACCTACATCGGCAAAGAGCTTCCCGACAATTTAAAAAAGCAAATGCTCGAACGCCAAGCCCTGCGCGCCCAATTACAAAAAATCCAGGATGCCATGCTCAAGATCGTTGCGGAAAAAATAAAGGGCTTGGGGTAAGTAGGGAAACAGGGGTTTTACACTACAATTGTCGCCGCGCGGCGCGAATTGGCCTTTTACACTACAATTGGGAAAAAAGCTCCAATCTTGACAAATGGTCAATATTGTTGTATATTTAAGTACAATATATTGAGTAATAACATACAACTAATTGTATTAATTTGTACAATATTATGGAATACAGGATCAATCAAGAGGCACTGTTAACCCATTTGGCGCTTTGGGACGGCTTTTTAAAGCGCAAAGGGGGCTAAGTTATATGGCCAATCAAAAATTACTAGACAATGTCAGCAAACTGGGAGTGCCGATGATGGCCCCCGACGAACCGCTCGACGTCAACAAGACCCTGGCGGACGTGGTCAAAAGCCATGACACAAGGTTGTGGGAAAATTTTCCTGTGCTGTTGGCCAGCGCCGCCCAAAAGCAGCCTCTGGATCTTAAGAAAGTAAGCGAGCAATTAAAGAAATCGGTCGATAAAAAGGCCCTGGGGGATCTCGTCGCGTTATCAAAAGCTGTTCATGATTATTATCATCTTCCCTGGACGGAGCTTAATAAAAGTCTGGATACATTTAAGAAATCGGCTTCGGATTTAGAGAAATCCTTCAAGCCGCTGCGCAATGCCTTGGCCCACGCGACGAATGTTCACGTTGCCCTGGTTTCCTTGTCCACCGACCGATTGAAGCGTTCCTTTGAAGATTACTTAACCCGCGTCAAGCAAGATGAGCAAAAAGAACAGGTTAAATACAAAGGGCTTTCGTTGGACTACGCCCTCTCCCAGGTGTTTTCGCCCAAGCAAAAGGAATTATTTCAAAAGAAATTAAAAGGCGAGCCGTTGACCAAGACCGAGCGCGAATATTTCTCCCGGGCCGTGAAAAAGAAGGCCCAAGCGCTGGCCAACGACGAACTTCACGCCCTGGCAAGACAGGTAGTGGGGTAGGGCGGCAGGGGATTAGGTACGTGTCCCTGGGGATACTTAATTACTTATTTATTACTTATTTCTAATATTTCGGTAATTAATAAATAATTTGACAATTTTTAATTACCAATTTATACTTAATTGGTAATTAAAAGGAGCCTTTAAAGATGACAATCATTGAACCGCCGCCAAATCTTAAAGATATCTGGAGCAAAGAAAATACTTTGAATCAAATTTTTAAAGTCCCCCAGATTAAGGAATTGCGGGAATTAATTCACAGGGCAAATGACAAGTACTATTATTGGTCTGAGATCAAGCACAGGATTCCCGGGGAAGTTGGGGTGAGCGCTGAAGAAGTTTGGGCCTATATTCGAATGGGCAGAAATTCTAACTCCAAAATCACTCCCCTTACAGATATAAAGGGCAAATCGTTTCAATACTGGATCCCGGATTGTTTACATAAGGTGATCAGCGAAGTGGATAAATGGTCGGGAGGCATTATCACCACCGATCAGCCCGGCTTTCCATCCAAAGAAAAATACATTATCAGTTCACTCATGGATGAGGCCATTGCTTCAAGCCAATTGGAGGGAGCTTCGACGGAATATAAGGTGGCCAAGGAGCTTTTAAGGACCGGCCGAAAACCTCTTGATAAAAATGAAAAAATGATCGTCAACAACTGGGAAGCCATGCGGTTTATCCGGGACAATGCTGATCAGCATTTTTCTTTATCTAGGATCCGGGAATTGCATTCCATTCTTACGCAAGGGACATTAGAGCACCCTGAAGAATCAGGCAATTTAAGAAAAAATGATGATATCGAGGTCCGTTATCGCGGAGAAGTTGTTTTTATTCCACCCAAAGCTGATGAGGTGGAGAGCAGGCTGGTCAAGTTATTAGAGTTTGCGAATATTGATGATGAGGATAATTGGATTCATCCTGTCATCAAGGGCGCCATGATTCATTTTTGGCTGGCATATATCCATCCCTTTGCTGATGGCAATGGCCGGACGGCCCGGGCGCTTATGTATTGGTATCTGCTTAGCCGTAATTACACGCTTTTTCAATATTTATCAATTTCAAAACATTTTTTGGTTGCTCCCGGGCAGTATGTTAAAGCGTACCTTTATACAGAACACGATGATAACGATTTGACATATTTTCTGGTATACAACTTGAATTCTATCCGGGATGCTTTAATTGAGCTTAGGAAATATCTCAAGAAAAAACAGAATGAAATGTCCAGCGCGAATCAATTGTTGACTAACTATAGAGGCTTGAATTCTCGGCAGAAAAGCCTCGTCTATCATTCGATTCAACATCCGGATCATGTTTATACCGTTGAAGCGCATAAAAACACTCATGGGGTCGCGTATGATACAGCCAGAAAGGATTTAATGGCATTGGCCTCTAAAGGTTTTTTGAGAAAGGAAAGGGAAGGAAAGAAGCTGTTCTTGTTTTTCCCATCAGGCCGGGCCATTGAGAAATTGAGAGAAACAAAGATTCTCAATAATTAGGTGCAGGAGGTTCCAGTGCCCCCGGAATTACCCGAAGGGGCATCGACGCGCCGGAGATGGACACCCCCGAAGGGAAGAGGGCGAAGGAGTTTGTGGCGCACGAACTCGCCAAAGTCCCGTACATTATCCTCACCAGCTTCTGGTCCGATAAATACGACTGATCTTCCCCCGAAAAAGTGGACACTTTGAAGAGTTGGTATTAGCATAATACCGGCTCAGAAGGAGGTGTCCGATGGTGGGAGAAAATGGCAAGAAGA
>JAGVNC010000087.1 GCA_020053475.1 Candidatus Omnitrophota bacterium
AAAGCCAAAGAAGTCATTGCCATCGAAGCTCAAGCGCTGAAAGATCTTTCACGCAAGGTCAATAAGAATTTTTTGAAGGCGATTGATCTGATCATGAAATGTAAGGGCCGTGTCATCGTGACGGGCATGGGGAAAACAGGCATTATCGGGCGCAAAATTGCCGCCACGTTTTCTTCCACCGGGACGCCAAGCCTTTGGATGCACAGTGCCGAGGCGGAACACGGAGATTTAGGGCAAGTGACACGCGATGATGTTTTAGTCTTGGTTTCCAATAGCGGGGAAACGGAAGAAACAAAGCGTTTGCTTCCCATGATTAAACGGATTAATGCCAAAATTATTTCGATGACGGGGAATCCGCGTTCTACATTGGCCCAACACAGCGATGTCGTCTTGGATGTTTCTGTTAAAGAAGAGGGATGTCCTTTAGGGCTGGCACCCATGGCATCCACGACCGCGACATTAGCGATGGGGGATGCATTGGCCGCGTGTTTGATTATTAAAAAGAAATTTAAAAAAGAAGATTTTGCGTTCTATCATCCCGGAGGGGCGTTGGGCCGCCGGCTGCTGTTAAAGGTTGAGGATTTAATGCGCAAAGGCCCGCATCATCCTAAAGTTCAACAAGACTGGACCGTCAAACGTGTGTTATTGGCCATCACTAGAGCGCGTTGCGGTTCAGCGAGTATCGTCAATGGCAAAGGACAATTATTGGGGATTTTTACGGATGGGGATTTGCGCCGCCATCTGGAGGCCGATCCGGGGATTTTACAACGCAAAATGAACGATGTCATGACTAAGAATCCGATGACAATTTCACAAGATAAATTAGCCGTTGAAGCCCTAAGAATCTTGAGGGAAAAAAATATCGATGAGCTGCCGGTAGTGGACAAGGATAAAAAATTGGTCGGTTTATTAGACGTTCAAGATCTATTGAAGGCAGGGATTGTTTAATGACAACATTAAAATTCAGTTTAAGTGAAGAAGTTCTCGCTAAGGTTGCCAAGGTGAAATTGCTCCTGTTGGATGTCGATGGCGTTTTGACCGATGGGAAAATTGTCATTGATGATCAAGGCAAAGAAACAAAAATTTTTAACGTTTTAGACGGGTTTGGCATTGTTATTTTTAGAAAATGCGGGTATAAAGTCGCGATCATTTCTGCCCGGGCCGCGGGAGCGGTCAATGCCCGTGCCAAAGATTTGAATATTGATAAAGTTTATCAAGCCGCGTTTCCTAAGATGGATTCTTATGTGAAACTTTTAGCCGAGATGAAGCTAAAAGACGAGGACATTTGTTTTATTGGAGACGATCTGCCGGATTTAGGCGTCTTAAAACGGGTGGGATTTGCTGTCACGGTCCCCAACGCGGTCGCGGAAGTGAAAAAAATTGCTCATTATATCACCACCAATACCGGCGGAGCAGGAGCCGTCAGAGAAGTGATTGAAATCATTCTCAAAACACAAGGCCGATGGGACAATATTATCGAAAATTTAGATTAAGTTTACGGGCATTGATTTTCTTGGTTGCCTTTGGATGGATCGCCGCCTGCCCATTTGTTCATGCCGAAGATTCTCAGCAAAAGTTCGAGGGGTTTAATTTGGAAGGGTATGCGGATAATGGAGAAAAAGCCTGGGATGTGAATGGCGATAGTGCGGATTTTGTGGGGCCTAAAATAAAGATTTCTAATGTTGTCGGCAATAGCTACGGCAAACAGCCCATGAATGTCACCGCTGATACAGGTTACATTGATCAGGCCAGCGGGGATATGCGGTTGGAAAAAGATGTCGTCATCACGCACCAAGATGGGGGGCAATTATTGACGGATTCATTGGATTGGAACAAAAAAGCGGATTTGGTAACAACTCCGGATAACGTAATGATTGTTGATGATCAGATAACCGTCACAGGCAAGGGCCTCGAAGCCCAGCCAGGATTAAAGACGGCCAAAATCAACGAAGATGTTATTGTGAAAGTCAAGACGGATCCTGAACTTAAAAACAGCAAGACGGTCACGATCACCAGCGATGGCCCCATGGTCATTAATCAGGCGGAGGGGGTGGCTGTTTTTAAAGATAACGTGATTGCCATTCAGGAGGATAAAACACTGAAGGCAGATCGGATGGAAGTCTATCTGAATAAGGACGCGAATCAAATTAATGAAATTGTCTGTATTGGGAACGTTGTCATTGTTCAAGGTGAAAATAAGTCGTTTGCTGACCGCGCTGTTTATAATGCGGTCCAACAGAAATTGACATTGTCCGGTCGCCCCAAGTTAATTATGTTGACCGAAGGAGAAAATCCCTTTGCAACTGTTGGAAATTAAAAATTTAGTCAAAATTTATGGCTCCCGGCGTGTCGTCGATGGATTAAGCATGTCTGTCGGCCGTTCGGAGATCGTTGGGTTATTGGGGCCTAACGGGGCAGGAAAAACCACGACATTTTACATGGCCGTTGGGATCATCCAGCCTAACGAGGGAAAAGTTATTTTCGATCATGAGGACATCACCAAAAAGCCTATCCATGATCGTAGCCGTTTAGGGATGGGATATTTAGCCCAAGAATCTTCGATTTTTCGGAAATTAACCGTTGAAGAGAATATTTTGGCCGTTTTAGAAACGTTATCAATAAGCCCGCGAGAGCGACGCAAACGATTAGAGTCATTGTTGGAAGAGTTAAACATCACCCATCTAGCGAAAAGTAAAGCATATACATTGTCGGGAGGGGAGCGCCGGCGTTTGGAAATTACCCGAGCACTGGTGACGAATCCTTCTTTTTTATTGCTTGATGAGCCTTTCTCCGGGATTGACCCGATCGTCGTGGCCGAGGCCCAGGAAATCATTAAAGATTTAAAGGCCCGCGGCCTAGGGATTTTATTGACGGACCATAACGTTCGGGAAACGCTGTCAATTACGGATCGTGCCTATTTGGTGGCGGACGGCAAAATCTTGATTTCCGGGACGGCCCAAGACCTCATTAATGACCCGGAAGCAAGAAAAATTTATTTAGGTGAAAAATTTTCGATGTAGTGGTATAGTATTTTTCCCTTTTAGAGGAGAAAGAGCTCATTAATTTGGAAGGAGTCAGGGAAGCATGAAAGTTGACGTCAAGAAGATTGATACCCTCAAGCGTGAATTGAAATTTGAAATCCCTAAAGAACGTGTGGCACAAGCCTTGGATAAAGTCTACCAAGAGATCGGGAAATACGCCAAGGTCAAAGGTTTTCGTCCCGGGAAAGTTCCTCGCCATATTTTGCAGGTTCATCACGGGAAGTTAGCCCAAGAAGAAACCATCAAAAAATTGGTCCCCGAAGTTTATCAGGAAGGGATTGATAAAGAAAAAATCCAGCCGATTGACTTGCCGGAAATCCGCGACGTTCATTATCAGGATGGAAGAATTACATTTACCGCCCTTCTGGATATCCGGCCGGAAATCAATATCAACGATTATAAAGGCATTTCTATCAGCCGCAAGCCTTCTCACGTCACCGATGAAGATGTTAATAAGACGTTGGAATACTTAAGCAAGGGCCAAGGCAAAGATCAGAATGTCACGCTTGATGATGCCTTTGCGCGTAGTTTGGGTTTCCCGACATTAGAGGAATTTAAAAAATCATTATCTCGCCAACTGGAATTAGAGAAGGATCGGCAAAATCGTATTGATATCGAAAATCAGATTGCCGAGGCCCTCTTAAAGAAAACAAAGTTTAACGTTCCCGAATCGTTAATCAAACGACAATTGGAGCGACGCCTCCAGGATGTTAAGCATCGTTTGCAGCATCAGGGAATGGCGGAAGAAGAGATCAATAAGAAAATTGAAGAGATGCGAAAAGAATTAGAAGCGTCGACAGAAAAAGATGTGAGGTTATATCTTATTTTCGACAAAATCGCTCAATTAGAAAACATGGAAATCAAAGAAGGGGAAAATCTTCCGGCGAAAGTCATCGAATTTCTCCTCAAAGAAGGAAAGTGGGAGGCTAAATAATATGGATGCTAAATCGCAGATTCTAGTACCGATGGTCATTGAAAAAACAGGTCATGCCGAACGCGCTTACGATATTTATTCACGGTTACTGAAGGAGCGCATCATTTTTATCGGAACAGGCATTGATGACAATGTGGCTAATGTGATTATTGCGCAGCTTTTATTTTTACAAAGCGAAGATGCCAATAAAGACATCAACGTTTATATCAATTCGCCGGGTGGGTCGGTAACGGCCGGATTGGCGATTTATGATACGATGCAATTTGTGAAACCGGAAGTTTGTACCTATTGTTTAGGGCAAGCGGCAAGCATGGGATCGTTATTATTGGCCGCCGGGGCCAAAGGCAAACGTTTCGCGCTTCCTTTCTCGCGGATTATGATCCACCAACCGTGGGGAGGGACGCAAGGAACGGCCAGCGATATTCATATCCAAGCGAAAGAAATTCTTCGCATGAAAGACGAGCTCAATAAGATATTGGCCAATCATACGGGCCAGCCTCTATCCAAAATAGAGAAAGATACCGACAGGGATTACTTTATGTCCGCCCAAGAAGCCAAAGAGTATGGTCTTGTCGACGAAGTAATCGTCAACGCTGTTAAAATAAAAACAAAAAAATAACAATTTCATTTTGATTTTTGATGATAAGAAAGGATTGTTTGATGAAAGAAAATTTATTGCTGACTCCTGGCCCGACAAAAATCCCGTCTGAGATTTGTTCTATCCTGGGACAACCGATCATTCATCATCGGACGCCGCAATTTCAGGCGATGTTAAAAGAAGTCGTCGAGGGGTTGAAATACGTTTTTCAGACACAAAACGATGTCTATTTGATGGCCGCTTCGGGAACGGGAGGAATGGAAGCATCTGTTTGTAATTTGCTCTCCGCGGGTGACAAAGCGATCACCGTCGAAGGCGGGAAATTCGGCGAGCGTTGGACAGAAATCTGCCAAGCCTTTGGCGTGCAAACGCACGTCATTAAGGTGGAATGGGGGCAATCTGTTCAGGCCCAGCAGATCAAGAAGGTTTTGGATCAAGACAAAACGATCAAAGCTGTTTTTATCACCCATTGCGAAACATCGACGGGTGTGACGACTGATATTAAGGCCATCGGCCAAGTCGTTAAGAATACCAATGCCGTTTTAGTTGTGGATGCGGTCAGCAGCTTAGGGGTGATTGATTTAAAGACGGATGAATGGAATGTCGATATTGTTGCTTCGGCATCGCACAAAGGATTTATGCTTCCACCGGGATTGGCGTTTGCTTCTGTGAGCCCGAAGGCGTGGAAGTTGATAGGGACTTGTAAAACACCCCGCTATTATTTCGATTTTCGTAAAGCTAAAGAAGCTTGGGGCGATACAGATACAGCGTTTACACCGGCCATTAGCATTGTGATTGGGTTGACCGAGAGTTTAAAACGGATGAAAAAAATGGGGTTGGAGCCGTTGTTTGCCTATTTTGCTCGTCTAGCACAAGGAACAAGGGTAGCCGCGAAAGCGTTAGGCTTAAAAGTTTTCCCTCAGGACAATTGTGTGTCGAACGTGTTGACCGCCATCGTTTTGCCTGCGCAAATTGACGGCAACAAGTTAGTGAAAACCATGCGCGATAAGTATGGCGTGACCGTCGCTGGCGGACAAGGCCAGCTAAAAGGAAAAGTTGTCCGGTTTGCCCACATGGGCTGCCTGACGGAAAAAGATTTGATTGAAGGGATTGCTTGTTTTGAAAAAGTTTTGCAGGAGATGGGGTATTCTTTTCCTGCCGGCAGTGGTGTCCAAGCCGCCCAGAAATTTTTTGAACAACCGGCTGTTGCTGTTTAATAATCTAGAAGAAACGGAGTTATTCGATGAAGATTCTGATTAGTGATAAATTGGCCAACGAAGGCATTGATATTTTAAAAGCCGTCAAAGAATTTAAGGTGGATTGTAAATACGATTTGTCCGCAGAAGAATTAAAAACTTCCATTAAAAAATACGATGCGTTAATCGTGCGGAGCGCAACGAAAGTGTCGGCCGATGTTATCAACGCCGCGGATAACTTAAAATTTATCGGTCGGGCAGGGGTCGGGCTCGACAATGTGGATTTAAAAGCCGCCACCCAAAAGGGCATTGTCGTCATGAATACGCCGGCCGGGAATACAACCTCGACCGCTGAGCATACATTTAGCATGATTTTAGCGCTCGCCCGTAATGTCCCGCAGGCGTATGCATCGATGCGCGCCGGGAAATGGGACCGCAATAAATTCAGCGGCGTGGAGCTTTACGGAAAAACATTAGGGATTGTCGGTTTCGGACGGATCGGTTCTACGGTGGCCAAATTCGCTAAATCGTTTGGGATGAATGTTGTTGTTTTTGATCCTTACCTATCGTTGGAAGTCACCCAGCAAAGAGGGGTCGACATGATTCCCTTAGAAGATGTGTTGAAAAAGGCAGATTTCATCACGTTCCATATTCCTAAGACGGATGAAACCTCTAATCTTATTTCCGAGAAGGAATTCGGATTAATGAAGAAGAGTGTCCGGTTGATCAACTGTGCTCGTGGGGGGATCATTGATGAGAACGCATTGGCCACTGCGTTGGAAAAAGGACAAATCGGCGGATGCGCCCTGGATGTATTTGAAAAAGAGCCCCTTCCTAAAGATTCACCTTTATTGAAATTCGATAACTGTGTCATGACCCCGCATTTGGGCGCCTCAACTTCCGAAGCACAAATTAATGTCGCGATTGAAATTGCCGAAACGATGCGCGACGCCCTTTTAGGCCGAGGCATTATTAACGCAGCAAACTTTCCTTCCGTCGATGCTGAAGCGTATCAAGCCTTGGAACCGTATATTAATTTGGCTCTACGATTGGGTAAGTTTGCAGGACAGCTGATCGGGGAGCGGCGCATGAATGAAGTTAAAATTACGTATAGCGGCGTCATTAATAATTATAAAGTCGCACCGGTGACATTGTCGTTGGTTAACGGGCTATTGAAACCCATTTTAGGCGAATCGGTGAATTACATCAATGCCCTGGATTTGGCCAAAGAACGGGCGATCAATATTCAGGAAGTCAAATCAAATAAAGAAGAAGAGTTTGTGAATTGCATTAATGTCGAAATTAAAACGGATAAAGAACCGTTTCGCATTTGGGGAACGTTATCGAGCAATAAAAAACCGCGTGTTGTCAAAATCAATAACGTTTACGTTGAGGCTGTCCCCGAAGGCAATATTTTGTTCATTAATAATAGCGATAAACCGGGATTGGTGGGCGCCATTGGGACCATCTTAGCCAAGGACAACATCAATATTGCGGCGATTTCATTAGGCCGGGAAGCTCAAGATGGAGTGGCCATTAGCGTGGTCAATGTGGACAATGAAGTCCCTTCAGCAACACTTGAGAAATTAAGAAAAACAAAGGACATATTGTACATTAAACTCCTGAAAGTATAATCCTTTCCTCTCGCGCCCTTAAATATCTTCAAAGAATTATCCCCCTTTCTGACATTGGGATTGTTGCTTTTTGATCAATTGGTTAAATTCAAAGGATAAATAATGAATATTGTTGTTATTGGAGCTCAATGGGGGGACGAAGGTAAGGGCAAACTGATTGATGTTCTCTCGCGAGATACCGATATTACAGTGAGATACCAAGGCGGCAGTAATGCCGGGCACACCGTCGTCGTCGGCCAAGCCGTGTATGTCTTTCATCTGTTGCCTTCCGCGATCCTTCATCAAGGAAAGCAATGTGTGATTGGTAACGGCGTTGTTGTCGATCCTAAGGCCCTCTTGGGAGAAATTCAAGGATTGGCTAAGCGAGGGATTTCTGTCACGCCCCAACGATTGAAGATATCCGACCGCTGCCATATCGTCATGCCGTATCATCGTATTTTAGATGGCCTTCGTGAATCTAAACGGAAAAATAAAATAGGAACAACCGGCCGAGGGATAGGCCCTTGCTATGCGGATAAAGCCACGCGTTGCGGCATCAGAATGATCGATCTGATCAACCCTCAGGTGCTTAAGGCCAAACTGGAAGATAATTTAAGAGAAAAAAATGAGATTTTTAAAAAAGTCTACGGCCGAGGGCATTTCCCCTTTAAAGCTGTGTATCAGGAATACCTCAAATATGGCAAGAAGCTGCAACCTTATGTTTGCGATACGGCTTTGTATTTAAATCAATGCATCGACAAAAAGAAATCTATCCTTTTCGAAGGGGCTCAGGGAACGTTTTTGGATATCGATTTTGGAACTTATCCATTTGTGACATCATCCAATTCCATTGTGGGCGGGGTTTGCACGGGAAGCGGTGTTTCGCCGACAAAGATTGATAAAGCGATTGCTTGCGCCAAGGCCTATACGACACGCGTAGGGGAAGGGCCTTTTCCAACCGAGTTTAGGGCAGGGCTTAAAGAAGAAATCCGGAAAAAAGGTAATGAGTTTGGCTCCACAACAGGTCGTCCCCGGCGATGTGGTTGGTTTGACAATGTTTTGGTCCGTTACGCGGCGATTATCAACGGAATTTCCGAGTTAGCGATTATGAAGCTGGATGTTTTGGACGAATTGGAAGAAATCAAAATCTGTACGGCCTATCGATATAAGGGAAGAATCTATAAAGATTTCCCAACGGATTTCGAGGTTTTTAGCCACGCCAAACCTGTTTATGAAACGATGAAGGGCTGGAAGACCCCGATCAGCCATATCCGCCATTATGCGGATTTGCCCCCCAACGCCAAAAAATATATTCGGCGTTTAGAACATCTCTTAAAAGTGCGGATAAAGTACATTTCCAATGGCGTAAAAAGGGACCAAATTATTTTCCGTTAAGTCGTATCTTGTTGGGATACCATGTGTTTGGTAGAAACTACTTGACTTTATTTTTACCCCATGATAATGTGGGTACTTACCTAAGAGGAGGAATGGATGATGAAGAAATTTTCTAATTTTTTTATACTAGTGGCATTAATGATGACGACTTTATTGACGAGTGGATGTACCCTGATTTTCCAAAAGGGACGCCGCGTTGACGTTGAAAAAATTTCGCAATTAAAGAATGAATTGACCGATTTGCAGAGGGCCAAGGCAGAGCTGGAAGAGCGTTTAAAACAGGAAATTTCTGATAAAGACGTCAAGGTTCAAATGTTGGAAAAAGGACTAGTCATTACATTTGTGGCCGAATTATTGTTCGACTCCGGGAAAGCCGAATTACGCGAAGATGCATTGGCTAAGCTCGATAAAGTGGCCCAGGTATTAAACACGACAGTCAAAGATCTTTTGATCGGGGTTGAAGGGCATACGGATAATGACCCGATTAAGCATTCAGGATGGAAATCCAATTGGGAATTGTCCTCAGGCCGTGCGTTAAGTGTCCTTCATTACCTTACCGAACAGCAGGGCGTAGAACCACAACGATTATCAGCTACAGGTTTTGGTGAATATCACTCCGTTGCTTCAAATGACACTAAAGAAGGACGACAAAAGAATCGACGCGTCGAAATTGTCATCGTCCCTCCGACAGTCAAAGAAGGGCGCTAACGCGTAGATCGTCTATGCGATTGTTAACAATTATTTTGGCTGTTACTTTAGCCGTCGTCAGTTGTGTCACAGCTTTTTTTTATCATCGCCATTCTCGTGCCGCACAAAAAGAATTAATCCAAGAACGATACTTACGGATGGTTGCGGAAGAAGAGTGGGATAAGTCCCAAAATCGCCTTGGTTCTTTAGAATCCGAGCTGGGAAGGACGCAAAATAAAATCAAGAATGCCGAGCGGCAATTGCAAGAAACTCGGTCTATTAATGATGAACTTAAGAATTTGTTGGAAAAAGCTTCGCAGGCGAATCAGGATTTAGAGCATAGCCTAGATCAGCGAATGAAAGAAATTAGTGAACCTCAATCGGCAGTTACAAATCCAGGGTAAAGTCATCATGAGATGAAGTAACTATTTCGATTGAGGATAGTAGAAATAGCGATGGGGGATAGAAATCCCCCATTTTATTTACACGGTCTAAAGCACGGTTTGTTGAAAAGAATATGGACGAAAAAATCAATCAAGAGGGCCTTCCCGCTCATGTGGCCATCATTATGGACGGCAATGGTCGTTGGGCCGCTAAGCAAAAGTTACCACGCACCCAAGGGCATTGGGAGGGGCTTAAGCGTGTTGAAGAAATCATCAATACCGCGAACGTGATGGGGATTAAAGTCCTGACCCTTTTTACATTTTCGACGGAGAATTGGAGTCGCCCTGAGAATGAAGTCAGTGTGCTGATGAAGATGATTACAGATATCTTGGTGAAGAAGATTAATGTGCTCAAAGACGGCAATATCCAGTTTCATTTGATGGGAAGACTTCAAGGAATCCCCAAAGTTGTTTTAACCACAATCCAAGGAGTGGAAAAAGAAACAGAAAGCAACACGGGGATGATTTTAAACATGGCTTTTAATTATGGCAGCCGGCAAGAAATTGTTGATGCCGTCCAAGCCATTGCCGCAGATGTTGTTCACCACAAGATCAGCCTCGATCAGATCGATGAAGCCATGGTCAGCCGTGCGCTTTACACCCGCAACTTACCCGATCCGGATTTATTGATCCGCACTTCCGGAGAGAAACGGATCAGTAATTTTTTATTGTGGCAGCTTTCGTATGCGGAGTTTTATTTTACCGATAAACTTTGGCCTGAATTCACATCTCAAGAATTCCACCGGGCCATTCTTGACTACCAGAAAAGAGAACGGCGCTACGGCGCTGTGAATGTTTAATTCGCATGAATAAACATCGATTGCTAAGCTCGACGGTTTTAATCCTCTTAACCATTGGGGCGGCTGTTAATGATTGGTTAGCGCTTATTGTTGTCTTGGGGTTGACGATTGGTGGGCTTTATGAGTATTTTTATCTGATTAGTAAGAAGGGGATCCCCATTTACAGCTATACGGGGATTGCCATCGGGGCCGCCATCCCTATCTTGATCTTTTTTCATTTTGAACCGACCAAGAACTGGGAATTGATCTTTGTCCTTTTGGTCCTTATGATGATTTTTGTATTACAGCTCATCAGAAAAGAGAGCGCCAATGCGATTGTAGGGATTTCTTCAACTCTTTTCGGAGTTTTGTATGTGTCTTGGTTTTTTAGTTATTTGATCCGTATCCGAGAGCTTCTTCCGGGGATGGAGGGAGTTAAATTATTAGGGTTTATCCTTTTAGTCACGAAATGCGGAGACATGGGGGCTCTATTGGTGGGAAGCCGGTTTGGGAAAACACCTTTATTGCCACGGGTCAGTCCTAGTAAAACGATTGAGGGTGGTATCGGAAGTTTCGCGTTCAGCATTATCGCTGCTGTGGCGGCGCGTTCGTTTCTTCCCGCTGAATTAAATTTTTCTTTAATGCATGTGGCGTTAATCGGAGCATTTTTTGGCGGGCTAGGACAACTAGGCGATCTATCGGAATCGTTGATCAAGCGCGATTGTAATGTCAAGGATTCAGGGAGTTTACTCCCTGGCATGGGAGGAGTTCTTGACGCAATCGATAGCCTTTTATTCACGGCTCCGGCGTTCTATTTTTATATAAGTGCCGTTTTGAATACTTAACATGAAGACGAAGAATTTAGTTGTCCTTGGATCGACGGGAACAATAGGGATTAATACCCTAAAGATTGTTAGGCAGTACCCGCAACAATTTAGAGTTGTTGGGTTAACAGCGTGTAATAATTTTAAGCTCCTTGAAAAACAAATTAGAGAATTCAAGCCGCAGTATGTCGCGATTGGTAAACAGGGATTTGATTATCTGCGCCGGCGGTTTGATAGGGCGTCTGTAAAAATTTTGGATGTCGACAAAGAAAGTGGATTCATTGTTTCTTTGAAATCGGTGGATATCGTCGTTATTGGAATGCGGGGAGGGGCAGCGTTGGCTCCTTTTTTAGAAGCCGTGCGCCATGGCAAAACAGTCGCTCCCGCCAATAAAGAAGCCCTCGTCATGGCTGGCCCGCTGTTGATGAGATTGGCCAGAAAACATAACGCCAAGATCATCCCTGTTGATAGTGAACAAAGCGCTATTTTCCAATGCCTGGAAGGCCACCGTCGAGAAGATCTGAAAAGGGTGATTTTAACGGCTTCGGGGGGGGCGTTACGCAAAGTTCCCTTGACGCGATTTGACCGATTGTCCGTCAACGAAATCTTAAGACACCCGCGTTGGAAGATGGGAGAAAAAATCACCGTTGATTCGGCGACATTAATGAATAAAGGCTTTGAGGTGATTGAGGCGATGCGATTATTTGATTTGACGGTAGATCAGGTTCAAGTCGTGATTCATCCGGAGGCGATCATTCATTCGATGGTAGAATTTAAAGACGGCTCGATCATCGCCCAGATGGGAATTACGGATATGCGTTTACCGATTCAGTATGCGTTGACCTATCCTCATCGGCTGGGCACAGGGTTGGCTTCAACGGATTTTTATCATCTTAAACAATTGACATTTGGAAAGCCGGATTTTAAAAGATTTCCTTCATTAGCGCTTGCTTTACGTGTGGCCCGCGAGGGAGGGACATTCCCCTCTGTGTTAAATGCAGCGGATGAAGTTGCTGTGGATGCTTTTTTAAATCAAAAAATTAATTTTACGGGAATTTATCGGATTGTGGAGCGTACTGTCAGACGACATCGAATTGTCAGGGACCCTGATTTAAAACAAATTTTAGAGGCAGATATATGGGCGCGTGCACAAGCCACCCGCTTGATTGAGGAATAAGAATATGGAAACATTAGCAATGATTATTTGGGAAGTCATCCGGAAATTCGGCGTTTTTATTATATTTTTAGGGATTTTAGTCACCGTTCACGAATGGGGACATTTTATCACGGCCAAGCGCTTAGGAGTCGATGTTGAGCGCTTCTCCTTTGGGTTCGGCCCTAAGCTCTTTTCCCGGATGCACCGCGGAACGGAATTTGTCATCTGTCTTTTCCCATTGGGCGGATACGTCAAGATGGCGGGAGATGAGCGCGATCAATGCCAGGGGAAACCCGGAGAATTTTTTTCAAAGCCCGTCGGATATCGAGCGTTGATTGTTGTTAACGGGCCGTTAATCAATTTTTTATTAGCTTATGTTGCTTTAGTCATTGTGTTTTTATTAGGCTATCCGGATTTATCGACCAACATCCATGAAGTGATCAACGGTAAGCCAGCCCAAATGGCTGGCCTAAGATCAGGTGATGAGGTGGTGGCTGTCAATCGTGTTCCTGTTTATGGTTGGAGTGAATTACAAAAAGCCATCGCTGGATCACAGGGCGATCAAATTGTCTTACGGGTCAATCGTGCTAATGAGATGGTGGATGTTCCTATTGTCCCGGAGATGGTTGTTCGACAAAACCTTTTGGGGCAAGAAGAAAAGGTCCGCGGTGTTGGGATCAGCCCTTACGGGAATGTCATTGGAGAGGTTGAAAAGGACAGTCCGGCGGATAAAGCAGGAATCAAAAAAGGGGATAAAATTATCAGCATTGATGGGGCTACGGTCTTAGGGTGGACATCACTTGCCACCGCCATCATGGAGTCTAAGAGTGATACGATTGAAATAGTCCTGGAGCGAGAGAATCAGATGATCCATCAGTCTGTGGCGCCGAAGACTGAAAAAGTTAAGAACAGGGACAAATCGCTGAAGGAACTTCGGACCATCGGGATCGGTCCGGTCCAGGATCTGGATTCTTATCGGTTCGGGTTAGGGTCCTCTTTGGTACGAGGGTTTCAAAAGTTTATTGAGTTTACCGCGCTGACATATAAAGCCATCTTTTTAATGATCGTTGGAAACGTTTCAGCCAAGGAATCAGTCGCCGGTCCTATCGGAATATTTAATATTGTTGACGCCGCTGCTCAAATGGGGCTTAATCACTTTTTATTGATCTTAGCTGTCATTAGTGCAAATTTGGCGATTGTGAATCTCTTCCCGATTGTTCCCTTAGATGGCGGACATTTGTTGATCATGGCGATGGAGAAAATCAGAGGCGGCATGTTACCGCGCAGGATAGAAGAGACGTTTGCTCGCATTGGGTTTAGCCTGATTATTCTGTTGACTGTGTTTGTATTTTATGTTGATTTTGCCCGCATGGGATGGATTGATCAAATGTTTAACTTCGCGTATCAAATTAAACAACTATTTTAGTCCAATATCAATGAGGTGACCTATCGATGATGAATGATGAAGTGAAAAATAAATTAAATCGCTATCTCATTAATCAGACAGACTTCTTGAAAGCCAAGGATAAGATGACGGAGGATCAACTGCGCATATTCGTTGATAAGGCGATCAGCGATATGTGTCATGAGCATAATATTGAAATAATGGCGGAAGACCGGATGAGTTTTATCCGGGAGCTTGTTAGCGCGGTGATTAGCATGGGGCCGTTGCGGCCTTTGATGGAAGATCGTTCCGTTACCGAAATCATGGTGAATGGGGCGCGCCAAATTTATATTCAGCGGCGTGGGAAGATCACATTAACGGATATTAAATTTGATGATAACCGACATCTTTTTCACACGATCCAGAAGATTTTAGCTGGGGCCGGCACCAATAAACGGGTGGACGAATCTTCTCCTTATGTTGATTTCTCCTTGAGCGACGGATCCCGCGTCAACGTTATTTTGCCTCCTTGTTCTCTCATTGGGCCAGTCATGACGATTCGTAAGTTTAAAGAAGACATTGCAACTGTCGATGACCTGATTAATTTAGGAACGTTGGATAAAAAGATTGCGACGCTCTTGACCATTGGCATGCGGGCCAAACTTAATGTTGTTTTCTGTGGATCGACAGGTGCTGGAAAAACAACAACGCTGAATGTGCTTTCCCGTCATTTACCGGAAGATGAACGGATCATCACGATTGAAGACACCCCCGAATTGCGATTGTTACAAAAGCATGTCGTAACATTGGCAACGAAACCGGTCAATATCGAAGGAAGAGGCGAAATAACCATGCGCGATCTATTTGTTAATTCATTACGCATGCGTCCTGACCGCATTATCCTCGGTGAAATCCGTGGAGGAGAGATGTTGGACTTGATTCAATCGATCAGTAGCGGGCATAGCGGATCGTTGGCGATCGTCCATGCCGAAACCCCGGAAGATTGCTTTAACCGTATGGTGACGATGATGCTCATGACGGGGATTCAATTAAGTCCCGAAGAAATCCAGAAACAAGTGGCACGGGCGATCGATCTTATTGTCCACATTGAGCTTTTTTTGGATGGGAAAAGACGCGTGACGGCCGTGACAGACATTTTCTTTGATCCGGACAAAGGGAAAGTCGTTTTTCAGGATGTCGTTACATTCATCCAAAAAGGCCTTAATGAAAAGGGAGAAGTTAAGGGCGAATGGGTCATGAATAAGAAAAAACCGTCTTTTTATAAGAAGTTAGAAAAACGTAATATTAAATTTCCTGAGGGGTTTTTTGAATCATAATTAGGCGTTTTAGCTATGTATTGGTCAAAATATTTTATCCCAACGTTAAAAGAGATTCCGATTGGCACAGAGGCTGTCAGCCATCAGCTCCTTCTACGCGCCGGGTTGGCGCACATGCTGACGTCAGGAGTTTATTCTTATTTGCCTTTGGGGTATCAAGTCTTGGCGCGCGTCGAGAAAATTATCTGTGAAGAAATGAATGCGGTCGGAGCCCATCAGCTTTTATTGCCATCGCTGCATCCAATCGATTTATGGCAACAAACGGGCCGGGATGAGACCCTTAAAGAAGTCATGTACCGTTTTAAGGATAAGAAGGGCCGAGAGATGTGCTTGGGGCCGACGCACGAAGAGGTCATTACTGACTTGGTTAAATCATTTGTGCAATCATATCGTCAGTTGCCGGTGACGTTATACCAAATCCAGACGAAATTCCGTGATGAAATGCGCACTCGTTTTGGGATTGTTCGCGCCTGTGAATTTATCATGAAAGACGCTTATAGTTTTGACCGCGACGCGGCGGGGTTAAAGAAAAATTACGATTTGATGTACGACGCCTATCAAACAATTTTTAAACGCTGTGGCCTGGATGTTGTCATTGTCCAAGCCGATTCGGGAGCCATGGGCGGCGATATGTCCCATGAGTTTCTCGTCGCTGCACCGATTGGAGAAGATACCATTAAAGATGACAAGGGCAACAGCCAGGTGGCCATTGAATTAGGGCACATTTTTCAATTAGGGACAAAGTATAGCCAAGCTCAGGGCGCCTTATTTCTCGACGTTGATGGTAAACAAAAGCCGATGATCATGGGCTGTTATGGGATTGGGGTCAGCCGAATCATTGCGGCCATTATCGAAAAGCACCATGACGATAAAGGGATTATTTGGCCGCGCGAAGTCGCGCCCTTTGATATTGAGATCCTCCCGTTAGCAGGGGCCGAGGGTGACCAGGAAATTGTTTCTCTGGCCAATGATTATTATCAGCAATTAACTCAACAAGGCTGGCGTGTATTGGTTGATGACCGGGAAGAATCTCCCGGGAGAAAATTTAATGATGCGGATTTGATTGGGATTCCCTTAAGGTTGACAATCGGCAAACGGACGCTCAAAGAAGGCAACGTGGAACTGAAACAAAGAGATTCACAAGACGTTCAACTAATGAATAAGAATGAAGTCTTGGAATATTTATTCAATCAACATGTTTGACATGATGATTAAAACAATGGAAACCTGGTTAACGCCTGTTCTTCAGCAAATGGAGGTTGATCTGGTGGAATTTAAAATCCATCCCCGGGGGAAATCGATTTCGATCGATGTCCTCGTTGATAAACCTCAGGGGGGAATTACATTAGAGGAATGTGCTCATGTGAATCGATTTTTAGCGGACCAATTGGAGAATATCCCTTTGACCGAGAAAGATTACACCATTGAAGTTTCTTCACCAGGACTGGACCGGCCGCTCAAAACGATGAAAGATTTTAAGAGAGTTGTGGGCCAGCCAGTTCGATTTCATCTGACACAGAAATTGGCTGATCAATTAGAACACACTGGCGTCATTGACCAGGTTGACGCAGAGCAAGTCACAATTTCGTTCAAGCATTCATCAATGATCATCCCGGTGGCGTATATCGCCAAGGCTGTTCAAGTGATCGATTAACCTTAGATTTAACGAAGGGAAAGGAAGTCATGGAAAATAGTGAATTATTAGGAATCCTCGAGCAATTAGAAAGAGATAAAGGGATCGATAAGCATATTCTTGTTGAGGCTGTCGAAGCGGCTGTTGCTTCCGCCGCTAAGAAACTTTGGACCGTTGATAAAAATGAGGACATTAAGGTTGTTCTTGATATTAAGACGGGAAAATTGACGGCTTTTGCCGGGAAAGAGGAGATCCGTTCCAGCGAATTTGGCCGGATCGCCGCCCAAACCGCCAAACAAGTGGTTATTCAGAAAATTCGGGAAGCCGAAAAAGACGTTGTGTTCAATGAATATCAAAAGAAAATAGGCCAAATCATTAGTGGGAATGTGTATCGGTTTGAACGGGGCAATATTATCATCGATCTGGGGAAGACCGAAGCGTATGTTCCTAAAAAAGAACAATCTCACAAAGAAGAGTTCCGCCAAGGAGACCGTATTCGGGCTTATGTGTTGGATGTCAGCCGTGAAACCAAAGGTCCGCAAATTGTCTTGTCTCGGGCTCATCCAAGTTTTGTAAAACGACTTTTTGAATTAGAGGTTCCTGAAATTTTTGAAGGGATCGTGGAAATCAAAGCAATCGCGCGTGATGTGGGTGAACGAACCAAAATTGCCGTGTGTTCAAAAGACGACAAAGTCGATTGCGTTGGGGCGTGCGTCGGAATGCGCGGATCACGGGTCAAAAATATCGTTCAAGAACTGCAAGGGGAGAAGATCGACATCGTCCGCTATTCTTCTGATATTAAAGAATACATTCAGCAATCTCTTTCACCGGCCGAAATTTCTCAAATTCAGTTGGCCTATGATGAAAAGAAAGCTAATGTCATTGTGGCGGAAGACCAATTGTCGCTGGCCATCGGAAGGCACGGCCAGAATGTGCGTTTGGCCGGTGAATTGGTGGGGTGGGAATTAAATATCTTTTCTTTTGATCAATGGAAGAAACTTCAAGAGGAGTCGGAAGCTGAGGAAAAAGAATCTGAAGAAAAACAAAAGGCTCAAGAACCAACAGGAAAGCAATCAGGTCTTAATGAGCTAGAAGGCGTTGGGAAAAAACTCGTTGGGGAGTTAGAAAAAGCAGGGTTTAAGACGTTGAAAGATATTGCCCAAGCAGCCATTGAGGATTTGACACAAATTAAAGGTTTGGGTAAAATCAAAGCGAAAAAAATTATTGGGCAAGCCAAATCCTTGGTGAAATAAGGAGAATTGGGAGACTTGATGAAAGTTGCTGATTTAGCCAAAGAATTAAACACGACGAACGATGCGCTTTTAGAGGTTTTACGTTCCCTGAAATTAAAAGCCAAAGATAGTAAGCAGGAACTTAATGCTGCTGTCATTTCTGTTGTTCGTAGCCATTTGCGTGATGGGAAAATAAAGCTTTCTAAAGACGTCAAAGAATCAAAAGAATCCAAGCTTAAAGGACCGGCTGAAAAAGCCAAGCCTTCCCCTAAGCTGGAAAAGCCAAAAAAAGTTTCTAAAAAAATCGTTAAACAAGAAGAAAATGTTTCTAAGAAACAAGAGCTGGAAGAAAAGGCGAAAAAGGTTACCGCTGAAAAATTTGCGAAAGATGTTAAAAAGATCATTGTTAAAGAAAGCGTCAAGCCGAAAACGAAATTTAGCAAAGAACCGTTGATTACTCTTAAACCTCTTGTCCGTAAACGAAAGAAGATGTCTACTGCAGGCAAAGAGGAGACAAGAAGAGTTTTTCCTGCCCCCGGGGAATTAAAGACTACTTTTCAAGCCCCAACGGATTGGGACAACCAGGATATTGTCTCCGCACCCGCTCGGCCAACAATTGAAACGCCCGAAATCGCTTCTGTCGAAGAAGTTGTCTTGCCGGCCATTGAAATCCAAGTTCCTATCTCCGTCAAGGATTTCAGCGTTAAAGTCCAGCAAAAACCCAGTGCGGTCCTTAAGAAATTGATGGATATGAGGATCCTCGCCAATATCAATCAAAATTTAGATCAGGATATTGTTGAAAAATTAACCAAAGAATTCGGATTTAAATTAGCTGCAATCAAGACCCAAGAAGAACAACTGATCGAAGACCATGTGAAGGAGGACGAAGACCCGAAATTATTAAAACCCCGCTCTCCTGTCGTTACATTAATGGGGCATGTCGACCATGGGAAAACATCATTATTAGATAAAATTCGCAAGAGTGACACAGCAGACAGAGAACATGGAGGGATCACACAACATATCGGGGCCTATTCTGTGCGTCTCCCCAAAGGCATCATTACTTTTCTCGATACGCCCGGGCATGAAGCGTTCACGGCAATGCGGGCTCGAGGAGTACACATTACGGACATTGTGATTTTAGTTATCGCTGCCGACGAAGGGATCATGCCTCAGACGGAAGAAGCGATTGCCCACGCCCAGGCCGCTGATGTCCCCATTGTGGTAGCGTTAAATAAAATTGATCATAAAAATGCCGATCCTGACAAAGTCAAAAAACAACTGATGGAAAAGGGGCTCACGCCCGAAGATTGGGGAGGGAAAGTGATTGTTGTGCTTGTTTCAGCCGTGACAGGGGAGGGGATCGATCATCTGTTGGAAATGATTTTATTGGAAGCGGAAATTTTAGAATTAAAGGCAAATTATGATAAAAGAGCCTCAGGGATTGTTGTCGAGGCGCATTTAAGCGGATCCAAAGGGGCGATGGCGACATTAATCGTTCAAGGGGGAACGTTGCGCGAAGGCGATTTGATTGTCGTTGGGCCCTATTATGGCAAGGTTCGAGCGTTGTTGGATGATCGCGAGCGGCCGATTAAAGAAGCCGGCCCTTCGATGCCCGTGGAAGTTTTGGGGCTATCGCAGGTTCCCGATGCAGGCGAATTATTTTATGTTGTTGAAGATGAGAAGCATGCCAAAAGTATTGTTTTTAAGCGGCTAGAGAAACTTAAGAATGATCGATTATTTTCTCAGCAAAAATTAACATTGGAAGGGTTATATTCTCAAATCCAAGAGGGAAAACTTAAAGAGCTCAATGTGATTATCAAGGCCGACGTGCAAGGGTCATTGGAAGCCTTAAGAGATTCGTTGGCTAAAATCCCCAGCAATAAAGTTAAGCTTAAGATTATTCACATGGGGTGCGGCGGTGTGAACCTTTCAGACGTTTTGTTGGCGGTGGCGTCAAAGGCGATCATCATTGCGTTTCATGTAGACATCGATCCGCGAGCTAAAGAAGAATTGGAAAAACAACCCGTTGACGTGCGCCAATACCGTATCATTTACGATGTGGTCAATGATGTTAAAAAGGCCTTGGAAGGATTATTGGAGGCCAAGCTTAAAAAAGTATTTCAAAGCCGAGTTGAAATCCGCGAAGTATTTAAACTGTCTAAATCGGGCATTGTCGCGGGATGTTATGTTCAAAAAGGGAAAGTTCATCGTAAAGATAAAATTGATGTCATCAGAAACAATGAAGTGGTTTATTCAGGAGCTCTTTCTTCGTTAAAGCGATTTAAAGATGACGTGCGCGAAGTCAATGAAGGCATGGAATGCGGCATTGTTATTGAAGGGTTTACCAAAATCCAATCCGGCGATATCATCGAAACATACGAAATCGAATCGATTGCCCAGAAATTATGAAAAAGACAGCCTTCAGTGCCATGCGCCCAACCGGCAAGCTGCACTTAGGACACCTCATCGGGGCCTTGAATAATTGGGTTTCTCTGCAGGATCAATACAAATGCATTTTTGCAGTTGCCGATTGGCATGCGTTCATGGGGGAGTATGAGCATGGTAAGGAAATTCAGCCCAATATCCATGACATGGTGCTCGATTGGCTGGCATGTGGAATCGATCCGGATCAATCCATTATTTTTATTCAATCGCAAGTCCCGGAACACTTAGAGCTTCAAATGGTTTTGTCCTGCATCACTCCTCTGGGATGGTTAGAACGAAACCCCACCTATAAAGAACAATTGCGCGAAGTCACGTCGCGTGATTTACAAACATACGGCTTTCTTGGTTACCCTGTTTTACAGGCCGCCGATATATTGTTATACAAGGCCCAGGCTGTTCCCATCGGGGAAGATCAATTACCTCATTTGGAATTAACCCGCGAAATTGCCCGGCGATTTAATCATCTCTACAAAACAGATATTTTGCCTGATTGTAATGCCCTTTTGACGCCCACCCCGCGTTTACTCGGGATTGACGGACGTAAAATGAGTAAAAGCTATCAAAACGCGATCAACCTTTCCGATCCGCCCGACGTTATTCGTAAAAAAGTTTCGATCATGTTTACGGACCCTGCCCGTATTAAGCTCGCGGATCCCGGCCATCCGGACGTTTGTAACGTGTACAGCTACTATCAGATTTTTGCCCCCCAGGACACAAAAGCGGTCTACGATTGGTGTTCGAATGCCAAAAAAGGATGCACGGATTGTAAAAGTATTTTAGCCGATCGGATCATCAAGTTTCTCGAGCCTCTGCAAGAAAGAAGACAAAAATTCGCTAGGGATGAAAAACGGATTAAGGATATAATAAAAGAAGGCCAACAGAAGGCGCAGGCCATCGCACGCGAAACGCTAGCCCAAGTCAAAGAGGTCATTTTTTAATGGTGCATAAAATTAAATTGGAAATTTTCGAAGGCCCGTTGGATCTTCTTCTTTATTTGATTAAAAAAGACGATATTGATATCCGTGATATTCCGATCGCTTCCATCACCGAACAGTACATGGCGTACATTGAGATGATGAAAATCCTCGATTTGGATATTGTCGGGGATTTTTTGGTCATGGCTGCGACGTTGATCCAAATTAAATCCAAGATGCTGTTGCCGCCGGATCCAACAGAAGAAGGGGCGCCGCCTGTAGATCCTCGGGATGAATTGGCCGACCGTTTATTAGAGTACCAGCGCTTCCAGGAAATTGCCGAAGAATTACGCGCGAAAGAAAAGCAACGTCGCGACCTTTTCCCCCGCAATATTGATGAGCAAGCGATCAACCAACTGCGTGAAGAATCAAAAGAAATTTATTTTGAGACAAGTTTGTTTGACCTGATTAATGCTTTATACGATGCGTTAAAGAAAACACCCCAAGAGATTATTCATGAGATCACGAAAGAAGAGTTTACGGTAGAGCAAAAAATCCATGAAATCCTCCATGCGATGCTGGAGCAATCTTTCTTGAAGCTTAGCGAGTTATTTTCCCGCGCCAGAAGCCGCGTTGAAATCATTGTCACATTTTTAGCGATCCTTGAGCTGATCCGTTTGAGGGAAATTAAAGTCTTACAAAAATCGGCGTTTGGAGAAATAGAGGTTTTTCGAAACAAAGATAACATGTTGCCTGTATCGTTGGAACCGATCGAAGTTCAAGAAAAGGAAGAGGCTGGGCCTGCCCATGGATGAAAGAAAACGGATTGTTTTTAATCAAGAGAGCGAAGAAGACAGGGTGTACAGTTTATCGTTGCGCCCTGGCAAGATTGATGAGTTCATCGGCCAACAGGCCCTCATCCAGAATTTGAAGGTGTCGATGGAGGCGGCGAAGCAACGCAAAGAACCTTGTGAGCACATGCTTTTTTCGGGCCCCCCGGGATTAGGGAAAACGTCTTTAGCCTATCTTGTCGGGCATGAAATGTCGGCCCGCATTACAGCCACTTCCGGGCCGGCCATTGAGAGAGCGGGAGACCTCATTGGAATTTTAACGAATTTAGAATACGGCGACATTCTCTTTATCGATGAAATCCACCGGCTGTCGAAAGTGGTCGAAGAATTCCTTTACCCGGCCATGGAAAATTTCCAGATCGATTTTGTCGTTGATCAAGGGCCTTACGCCAAAACCATTAATTTTAATCTCAAACCGTTTACCCTGATCGGCGCTACGACACGCAGCGGGCTTTTAGCTTCGCCATTACGCGACCGTTTCGGTATTTTCCATCATTTGGATTTTTACGCGAACGAAGATTTGGCGCTGATCGTCAGCAATTCGGCAAAAAAATTAAATATCCCGACAGAAGAGCAAGCGGCCAGTGAAATTGCCAAGCGTTCCCGCGGGACCCCACGGATTGCAAATCGATTATTGCGCCGGGTTCGGGATTACGCTCAAGTGAAAACAAATAATAACCGCATTACAACAGCGGTCGTTAACGAAGCGATGAAAACGTTAGGGATTGATGAAATAGGGCTCGATGAAAAGGATCGTCGGTTATTAAGAGTGATTGATGAAAATTATAAGGGTGGTCCCGTCGGAGTTGAGGCGCTCGCCGCCACATTGAATGAGGAAGTAGATACGATTGTCGATGTTATTGAACCTTATCTATTGAAGATAGGTTTTTTACGGAGATCCCCTCGCGGACGAGAACTCACCGAATCTTCCCTGAGCCATGTCAAAAGCTCTTCTTATCAGAAACAGAAGTCCCAAAAGGAATTATTTTAGTCATTGGGCCGTATGTCCCAGGGGCTGCCTATGGACAACTTAGTGCCTTCTTATAAGCTTTATGTTGAGTTTACTATTCTATTTATGGAAAAGATAATTCGTCTATTGATGTGCTTTGTTTTGATCATGGGGCTGGGCTTAACGAAAGCCTATGGGCAAGCGACGCCCTTGTCCCAACGGGATGACCGCATTATTCGTGTTGCTATTTTAAAAGACAAGGGGGAATTTTTTTTAAGTATCAAAGGTCGATTTGATATCGTTCATCCGCAGACAGGTAGAGTGTTAAAACAAGATAGGCTGTTGCGCCGTTCGTCCGTGAAAGCAAAAGGACAGGGGGTCGCGATCGGGGAAATGTTTTTCCCGATGCGTCACGTCAAATTGCGCACATCCCGAGAGGCCGTTGTCGAAATCGGCGATCAAGTCTATCGTTACCGTGGTGATTTGGATCTACATCTAAGCTCCAGTAATCAAATAACCGTGGTTAACTCGCTGCCTCTGGAGAAATATGTCAAAGGGGTTTTATATCATGAAGTTTCCAATCGTTGGCCCATGGAAGCGATGAAGGCTCAAGCGGTCGCCACGCGTACGTATGCGGTGTATCAGGCGCAAATCAATAAAGACGGGTTATATGATGTCACGAGCGATATTTATTCTCAAGTGTATGGAGGCAAAAGTGCGGAGCGTTATCGCACCAACTTGGCCGTCAATCGCACTCAAGGAGAAATTTTAATTTATCAAAACCGCGTTCTCCCGGCTTATTTTCATGCCAACAGCGGCGGGCATACGGAAGATGCCAAAGAACTCTGGGATCATGACTTGCCGCCTTTACGAGGAAGGCCCGATCCTTACTCCAAAGGAGTAGAGGCGTATGAATGGAAGAAAAATTTTCGTTCCCAGGATGTGCGGGAAAAACTCAATGCCAAAGGCTATGCCATCGGACTGATTCAAGACATTAAAATCACCGAACGGACGGCCAGCGGGAGAGTCAAAACACTGGAGATGACGGATCGTGACGGTCAAACCAAAACAATTTCTGGGAAGGCTTTCCGGGAAATCATCGGCCCTAATCTTATCCGCAGCAACTTGTATGACATCATCATGAAAGGCTATTTCTTTGATATGCTAGGGCATGGATGGGGGCACGGGGTGGGAATGGCCCAGTGGGGGGCTTATGCCATGGCGAAAAACCGCCATCCCTACAAAGACATCCTTGCGTTTTATTACCCCGGGGCTCTCATCATTGAGTTAAAGGAATGGCGTGATGAAGTTAAGTGATTTTGATTACGCGATTCCTGAGCCCTTAGTAGCGCAATTCCCTCTGGAACAACGTGACCAAGCTCGCCTCATGGTCATTCATCGCCAAACCAAAACAATTATTCATACGACATT
>JAGVNC010000096.1 GCA_020053475.1 Candidatus Omnitrophota bacterium
ACTTTCAACACCACATTGCCGACAAACCCATCGCACACGATGCAATCGCTTTTTCCCGTAAAAATTTCATTGGCTTCCACATTCCCGATAAAATTGGTCAACCGAGATTCCATCAACTTATACGCCTCTTTTTCGAATCCGGATCCTTTGCCAGCCTCTTCCCCGATATTCACCAACCCGACCGTGGGATGCTCGACGGCCAAGACTTCGCGCGCGTAAACCCGGGCCATGAGAGCGGATTGCAAAAGATGTTCCGGCTTGGCTTCCGTGTTGGCCCCGACATCCATGAGAAATGAAAAATTTTTGAGTGTGGGAATAACCGTTCCGATCGCGGGACGCTCTACGCCGGGAAGCATGCCTAAATGGATGGTCGCGGCCGCCACAACGGCGCCGGTATTGCCCGCGCTGATAAATGCGCTGTAGCCGGGTGTTTTCAAAAGTTGAATGCCGATCGTAATGGAGGAATCTTTTTTCTTGCGGATACTTGTGGTGGCCGGCTCATGCATCTCGACAACTTCCGGGGCATGAATGACTTCGATTCGTTCTTTGGGATAAGAATAGCGCTTTAACTCTTCTTCGACCTTATCACGAATCCCAACTAAGGTGATCGTGGTATCGAATTCTTTAATCGCTCCAACGACCCCTTCAATGATGGCGTGCGGGGCGTTGTCTCCACCCATAGCGTCGATGACGATTTTCAAGTGATGAGTTCTCCTGTAAGGTATCTAGTGAAAAGTATCTAGTGAAGAGTATCTCGTAATAATTTTTAAAACTCTTCACTCTTCACAATTCACTCTTCACAATCTTACGCGTTTTGTGCAACAGCCTTCGCCTTGGCTTCTTTCTTCTCTTGAATTCGTTGCGTTTTGGCCGTCAAGTCGACGACGGGTTTCCCTTTGTAGTAGCCGCAAAACGGACAGACGCGATGCGGAATGATAGGTTTCGCGCAATGCGAGCAAGCACCGAGGGCCGCTAAGCGAAGTTTCCAATGCGTTCTTCGTTTATCACGGCGCGAACGGGAATGTTGACGTTTTGGATTTGGCATGTTCTACTCCTTTAAGATTAGTCTATGGTTGTAAGTTTTAGAAACGAGTATAGGCTTAAGTTGGAGGGTTTTGGGCCTAACACCTTCTGACCTAAAACCATACTCGCTTCCAAACCCTAAACCTTACAACCTTTATTCTATGTCCTTCAATTTCTCAAACGGCCGGTAGGTGTCTCCCTTCTCCGGCGAGGATTTTGGCCTTTTGGATTTATCTTTTTTACATCGGCACGGCTCGGTGTTTAACGAGGCCCCGCAGCCGGGACAAATGCCCTGACAATCTTCTTTGCACAAAACAATCGTCGGGAGATTAAGAATCACTTCCTGGCGGATATCTTCCCCGACTTCAACGAATTCGGTCGCTGGATTTATTGGAAACGAAGCATCGTAACCCTGATTCAAATCGCCTTCCACCGGCTCCAAGCAACGGCTGCAAAATGATTCGTAGTGGCCGGTAATTTGCGCCTGGGCCGCCACCATGTTCTTCAGCCGTTCGATATGCGCCGCAACGTCTAAGGGCGCGGTAAAATGCATGTAATCTTCTTTGGCCAGGCCAATTTCTTCCGCCGCAATTGTCTCGTGGACGTCAATCCCGCCGGGCTTAATATCTTTGACAATGATTTTAAACATTTTAAAAATCTCTCGCCTCAAGAGACTAGCGACGAGTGCCGAGAGACTTATTTTTCAATTTTTCTTTTAACCTCTCCGCGACAAAATCCGGGACAAAGGAGCGAATATCCGCTCCTAATGAAGCCGCCTCTTTAATCAGCGTCGAGGAAAGGTAGGAATATCCTTCCGAAGGCATCAAGAACACGGTCTCCACTTCTTCATCCAGGCGGCGATTGGTCAACGCCATCTGAAACTCGAATTCAAAATCCGAAATCATGCGTAACCCGCGGATCAAGACATTCGATCCGCGCCGGCGCGCAAATTCAATGACTAGCCCGTCAAAATTTTCGACGGTGACACCCTTGATTCCCTGCGTGGCTTTCTTGAGCAATGCCATTCGTTCTCGGGCCGAAAACAATGTCTTTTTTTGCGTATTGTTCGCGACTGCGACAATGATGTTCTCAAAAATCTTGGATGCCCGTTTAATCAAGTCAATATGACCGTACGTCACAGGGTCAAAACTACCGGGATATATGGCGGTTTGAGACATAGGTTTAGGCAAATTCTAAATCCAAAACACTAAACCCAAAATAAATTCAAAATCGAAAACTCAAAGCTTTGTTTTATATTTGGAGTTTTGAGTTTATTTAGAGTTTAGGGTTTTGAGTTTTGGATTTTGTATATAGAAATTATCTTATTCCCGTACTTTTTCTCTCTAAAAAGAGAAAATCTACCTACAGATTCAGGTAGAATTTCGCGCTTTTGGTGCTCGATCATTACCCAAGAATTAGGGTGTACTATACCATAGGTGTCTAACAGTTTCAAGGCTTTTTTCCCAAGCTCTTTCTCATACGGCGGGTCGATATAAATAATATCAAACTGGCGTTTTTGGCGCTCCATCTCCCTGATCGTGCCGAAACTATCGGCTTGGATCACCTCGTAAGGGTATTGATAATTCTCGTAAGGCCCTATCTTTAAAAGGGTTATGTTCTCTTCAATCACTTTGGCGCATAAATGATCTTTTTCAACAAACACCGCTTTTTGGGCCCCTCGCGAAATCGCCTCAAGGCCCATGGCCCCGCTTCCGGAAAAAAGGTCCAAAAATGTCAGCCCGGTCATGTCCTGGCCTAAAAAATCAAATACCGCTTTGCGGACAATATTTTGGGTAGGCCGAATGGTGACCGGCATGTAAATATTATGGTTTTTATATTTGCCTGCGAGAATTTTCATAATAAGTGATTGGGTGTAGGGTTTGGAGGCGAGTATAGTGAAAGGAAGTAAGTTTTTGGTTGATCAACTCCTAAAGCCTTTAGACCATACTCGTTTCTAAACCCAGTCTATTACAATGCAAGATGAGCCTGAACAGAATCAGCTTCAAAAGCATGTTAGGAGATTCTGAGCAAGAGAGTCATACTTGGAGGCATGACTCT
>JAGVNC010000072.1 GCA_020053475.1 Candidatus Omnitrophota bacterium
CAAGAGCAAACCAGAATTATCTACTGAAATCATGACGCAGTTGGTTGGGTTGATGCGCGATTCAGAATGGATAGTACGACAATCAGCGGCGGTGGCTGTTGGGGAAATCGCCAAGCAGCAGGTGTTTGATCAGGTGGGAGAGCAGGAAGTGAGAGATGGTTACGAAGACTTAAAAAGAGAATTAGAAAATGGTATAGATTTTAGTGATGAAGAGTTGAACGTAAGACGGGCATTAATTTTACAGTTACATTTTCAATTAACGGGAATGATAGAATCGAAAGCCATAGAGTTTTTAGCCGGATATCTGGGCACTTCTCAAAATATAACCAATATTAAAATAATCGTTAATGTGTTGGGCAGTCTTGCCGCGAAAGGCTCCAGCCAGGCGCGCGAAATTTTAGAAGCTGTGTTTAGTCAGATCGAACGGCACATTACGCAAGAAGGGCCATCTTACATAATCAATGCAAAAGAACAAGAAATCGTCAAAAAAGTCATTGAATCCTCAGATACGAAGACTTTATTAAGAATATACCTAAATGATCGTTTACCTTCAGGGATCAGATTCTTCGCATTGCAAAGAATTGCACCAATGAATCGTTCGGGCAATATTGATTTGCAATTAAGACAACAAGAGACCCTGTTGGCTGTTCTAAAGAAAGTTACAGAGTCAATGAAACAAAATCCGGGAAACATTACATTTAAAGATATCCTTCCGTTATTTGATAGTATGCGTCATTTTAGCCCGGGAGAGAAAGAATCAGTCCTTAATGAAGTGGTTACACCTTTGTTTTTTAAAAACCCGGAAGACTTGACAATTTCAGGGTTGAATCATTTAGCGGATATTTTCTCCGGTGTCAGCGGTTTTAAATATTTCTTATTTTATATATCAACGCGGAAAAGAGCTCCGCCGGAAGTCAAACAAATGGCTCAAGAAGTTTTATCGCGGGATGGGAAGCTGCTTCCGCTCCGCGAAACAGTGCGTGAAAGAATAAGTCAAGGAGAAGCAAGAGTGCTGGTTGTTCATAATATTAAAGACGGCCAAGGGGATGAGCTTATCCGCATGCACACATTTATCCAGGCTTTGCTGGATTTTAATCCCCGGTTAAGCGTTACGGTAGTTACGGGACGGCCTTATTTATATGGCCATCCCAGGGTCAATGTTATTCCGATTGACGGCAGTGAGCTGAAAGATGTGTTTGCCGGGGATTATGATGTTGTTGTTGATCATTATGACAAGAGCCAAAGATATAGCGATGATGTTGAAAAATTTTTTCAGTCTTCTTTTGATTTGCAGTCCCGCAACGCTTTGTCCCGGCTTGTAGCAGGCGCATTAAAAGGAAAGAAAATAAGGCTTGTGTATATCAGGACAAATAAATCGAACGATAATTTTATTTTTGAGAAAGTCAATGTCAACGGAGCGGATTATGAAACGCCCTTGGGATTAGATAAAGTCAAAGCGGCTAATGTTTATGACCCGATATTCAGATTGCTGGCCGAGTTAGGGATCCCGTTTGGCGTAGGTGAGGAAAATAATAAAAAGGATTCTTTGGTTACCGCAGTTCCCTATCTGGAGGCAAAGAGTAAATGGGTTGAAATGATGGCAACAATTGAAAATTATGATTCCACAAAAGATACGCCTCTGCGCCCCGTTGTCGTCATTAATCCGTTTGGCGGGGAAAGTGAAGGAAAGGGATATGCCCGCAAAGAACAGGATGTTAAAGAGTTAAGGGATCATATGCATGTTCTTATTTCCAGCGGGTTAAAGATTGTTATTTTGCCCAATGGCAAGGATTGGGGAACAAGAGATGTAGCGCAAAAACTGGTTGACGGTATGGAGGCGCAGGATCAAAAATCCATAGTGGTTGCCCCGGGCCCGCAGGAGGACCCGAGATTTTTCAAATATTTTCTTTCCTACGCGGATTATCTTGTAACGGTTGAAGGAGGGATGATGCATTTAGGCTATATTTTGGGTAAACCGATGGGAGTGGTTTTAAAGTCAGGGGCGGGGCCGGCAAAATGGATACCTTTTGGGATTAGTGAAAACCAGGAAATTGTTTCGGGGGCTGACGCCGCGGCGGAAAGGTACAGAAGCATGAATGCCAGAAGAATTCAGCGAAGCGTTGAGCCTGTATCCAGCAAGGCTGGTCCCGGGCATCCCTCTGATAGTGCTATGATGGGTGATTCAAGTACATCTGTTAAACAAAATCCCGGTGGTATTGACTTTAACTTTGATCTGTTGGAACTTGAAATCCAAGGTCAAGGCGCCGATTTTAACCTGCCAATTGCTAATATGAATATACAGCAAATCCACATTGACGGCTTGATGCCGGTTATAATTAACATAACGCCGATTACCAACTTGCCCTTTATTTTGGGTGCAAGCGAAAAAGAAGAACAGCAATTGAGCCAAGTTTTGAATTAGATTAAAAACTCTCACTGATGGCGAGAGAAATGAAAACTCCAACCACTGGTTGGAGAAATTACCCCCACCAATCCCTGTCTAAACTCCGATACCCTATTGCTTCAGCTAAATGCTCGGTTTTGATTTCTTTTGATCCGGTCCAATCAGCGATCGTTCTCGATACTTTCAATATTTTATCATGAGCCCGTGCGCTGAAATTCAATTCCGTCATCGCCTGTTTGAGTAGATCATTTTCTTCTTTGCCAAGCTCGCAATATTTACGAACCTGCCGGTGGCTCATTTGGGCGTTGGCAATGGTACCCCCGCCGTTGGCGGGACAGGCGTTATCATCCCGGAATCGTTCAGTTTGGACCGCCCGTGCTTGGTTGACACGTTCCTTGATCTGAGCGGAGCTTTCCGCGGGGCGTACGCCCATCAATTCCGTATAATTTACTGCCGGCACATCGAGATGAATGTCGATTCTGTCCAAAAGCGGACCGGAGATCTTCGCGCGATACTTTTGGACCTGTGTGGAGCTGCATTTGCACGGGACGCGGGGATTGCCAAACTGGCCGCAATAACAGGGGTTCATGGAGGCGACGAACATAAATTGGGCCGGGAACCGCAATGATTTGACCGCGCGTGAAATCGTGACGCAACGGTCCTCCAAGGGCTGGCGCAACGATTCGAGGCAGCTGCGATTGAATTCCGGCAGCTCGTCTAAAAACAGCACTCCGTTGTGGCTTAGGGTGACCTCGCCGGGTTTTGGCGTTGATCCGCCACCGACGAGCGCGACATCGGATGTGGTGTGATGCGGCGAACGAAAAGGGCGTGTGGCAACGAGGCTTTGATGTGATTTGAGCAGCCCCATGACCGAATGGATTTTTGTCGTTTCCAGTGCTTCATCGAGAGTCATGTCCGGTAAAATGGTGGGCAGGCGCTTGGCCAGCATGCTTTTCCCGCTTCCCGGTGGGCCGATTAATAGAATGTTATGGCTTCCGGCGGCGGCGATCTCGAGCCCGCGCTTGACATGGATTTGGCCATGGACATCACTGAAATCAATATCGTAATGATTGATTTTATTTAAAAGGCTTTCCGTCGAGACATGAAAGGGCTTGATTGTCTCCGGATTATGCAGAAAATAAACAACTTGTTGCAAGGATGTGACAGGATAAATGGCCGCTTGATTGGCAATGGATGATTCCTCGGCGTTGGCTTGCGGAAGAATTAACCCCTGCAAAGGACTTGTGGGGAGACTTAACGCAATCGCCAAAGCGCCGCGGACGGGTTGGATCTTTCCGTCCAGGGAAAGTTCTCCTAAAATGGCGTATTGGCGCAGCAACGGAGAGCTAATTTGCCCGGTGGCTTCCAAAATCCCCAACGCAATCGCCAAATCGAAGCTGGGGCCTTCTTTTTTAGTGTCGGCGGGAGAGAGGTTAATCGTGACACGCCCCGACGCGTAGTCAAACCCGCTGTTTTTGATGGCCGCGCGAACGCGTTCCCTGCTTTCCCGGATGGCGCTGTCGGGCAAACCGACAATCGTTGTTGAGGGTAGGCCGCGGCCCACGTCAACTTCGATGCAAACTGGATACGCGTCCAGACCGACGATGCCGTAACTATATATTTTTGCAAGCATTTAGAAACCTCATGAAAACATTTTTTTGAAAAAGGGAACGGCCGTTGAAATCAGGTATAGCAATTAAGGGAATTTTGAAACTATTGGGGGATTAAAGCTAACATTAAACGAGGGGAATGAACAGTGTTAAAGTAGCATAAAGTTAAATTTACATCAAGTGATTTTTAATTTTGCAGTTGGAGAAAAAATGGTTTAATGTGGGATATAATGGCCAAGGGAAACGCGTTAGGAAAACCGCGCGCAAAGGTTGTGACCGTTATGATGTGCTGGCAATTCTGTGATGGCTTTAGCGCTTTGTTGCCAATGTAATTTATCGCTTGGGTAAAATTTTAATTCCCGAGCATTCCAGTGCTGTTAGAATCCCCCTCCAATATATTCTTCGGAATTTACGGGACTTTCGTGCCGGTCAAGATCTATTTTCCCATCTTTTGATTTAAATTTACTGATGATCATTTCATAAAAGACCTTGGTTGAGCTTGTGAATATTTTCCCTTTGGGAAAAATAATTCCAAGTGGGCGTTTTAAGGTAAGGTTGTCCACCTCGGTCGTAAGCAGTGTCCCTTCTTTTTTTTCACGGGTGATGGTTTGTGAGGGGACGAGGGAGCATCCGCACCCAATCTGGACGGCACTTTTTAGAGTTTCGATATTTTCATATTCTTGAATAATTTTGGGGAAGACGCCATTTTTTCGTAAAAATTGGCTAATCGAGCGGCCTGTCGGTGTTGTGGACGAAAAGGCGACATAATTTTTTTCATGCAAATCTTTTAAAGAGATGTTTCGTTTTTTAAAAATCGGACGATAAGCCGGCTCAATGAGAACATAACTATTTTCCGCGAAAATTTTGGTTGTGATCCCGGGGGTCATTTTAGGCAAAGCCACTAATCCAAAATCGACGGTTCGGTTAAGAACTTTTTCGTAGATAATCTCGCTGTGGTTATATTCAAGGTCGACAGTAATCAACGGGTATTTTCGCAAGAATGACTTGACGACCGGCTGCAGTTCAAAAAGTCCGATGCTGTAGATGGTCGCTATTTTAATGGTTCCTTTGAAGTTTTTGACTGTCTCGCTGACGCGTACTTTGGCTTCTTCGTATTGATTGAGGATAGTCTGCGCATAAGTTAGAAATACTTTTCCCGCCTCCGTGAGCGTAGTTTTTTTCCCCTGCCGCTCAAAAAGGACGACGCCCAATTTTTTTTCTAAAATCCGAATGTGCTGAGAAACGGCTGGCTGGCTGATGAAATTACGTTCAGCCGCAATTTTAAATGAGCCTGTTTTAGCCACTGATGTAAAGGTTTTTAAGAAAAAGAGAGCAACCATTTTTCGCAAAGCCTCTGGGTTGGTTCAAGCCGATCGGATAGGATATTTGTTTTTAAAAGAGGACGCATGGCCCATAAGAGAAACTAATCAAACTCATTAGAATAATCACATTGACTTTCCCTGCCGCAGAGTTTATATTTGTAAAAATACTATTATTTAGCAATAAGTATATCATATCTATATTTTTAATACGATAAATAAATATTATGAATAACACGTGCGATTAGGCATGCATCATGTTTGCGCCAGCGTTGGGGAAGCAACCATTGCCAAGATGAGAAAGTTTAGGTGGACAAAATGAATATCATTGCTGTTGGGATTAGTCATCAAAAAGCTCCCATCGAATTGCGAGAAAAATTTTTTCTTAACCTGATTGAACGGGAATTGTTTTTGGCCCAATTTAAGCAAGCTTTTCGTGCCTGTGAGGCGTTTGTCCTTTCGACTTGCAATCGAACTGAAATTTATGCCAATCTTAGGGACTCTTCCGGGCATGAAGATCGCATCTTAACCCTTCTCTGCGAAGTCAAAAAATTAGATTACAACTCCCAAATTAAGCAGCACTTTTACACCCTTTACAACCATGACGTCGTCCAGCATTTGTATAGGGTTGCCGCAGGGCTTGATTCTCTTGTTGTCGGCGAAAAGCAGATCTTGGGCCAGTTGAAAGAAGCCGTTGACCTTGCCCGCCGCCAGCAGATGATGGGCCGGACACTGAATATTCTGACGCATTTAGCGATCCGCACCGGCAAGAAAGCTCAAAGTGAAACAAAGATCGGATTCGGCGGCGTTTCGGTCAGCTGGGCCGCTGTTAATATGCTCGAGCGGATTTTGGGCACTTTGCGATGCAAATCGGTACTCATTATCGGTGCCGGTAAAATGAGCGAATTAGCGGCTAGCCATCTGCATAACAAGGGTGTTGGTCAAATCTATGTGATGAATCGAAGCGAGGTGAAGGCCATCGCTCTGGCCAAGCAGTTTAACGGCAAAATAGTCCCTTGTGAGCAAATAAGGGAGATTATGAGGGACGTGGATGCCGTGATTTGCTCAACCGCGGCGGGCAAATATATTCTCAATAAAGATCTGATTCAAGCAATGATGAAAGCGCGCGCCTGTAGGCCTCTTGTTTTAATGGATATTTCCATCCCGCGCAATATCGACCCACAGATCAGCCAATTCGAGAATGTACGCCTATTGACAATTGACGATTTAACCGAAGTGATTCAAGGAAGCATCATGACCCGCCATAACGCTATTGCCGAAGTCGAAAATATTGTTGCAGAAAAGATTCCTGATTTCTTTGAAAAAATTGGCAAAACTCAACATCTACCGACAAAGTCAGCATCATGCCAATACGCGTTGGAGGCTTGCAAATCTTGACAGTGGTTATGAAAATTCAAAAATATTCGATCATCCCCGTAGGTGTTCTATTGTTATGGCTGTTGCCCGTTTTTGCATATGCCCAAGAGCAAAATGATTTCAAGGTGCAGTGCCTGGAGTGTCATCAAGAGACGATTGAAAAATGGGAAGCCTCGGCGTATGTTCACCCTCCCTTTAAAGAGGGGAAGTGCACTGCGTGCCATGCGACGGAGCATATGGAGTTTACGTCGAAACCGGGACAGTCTTGCTTGATTTGCCATACAATGACTTTAGAGAAGCTAAGGCAATCTCATTTCGGGGCGGATGTGACGGGAAAGGATTGCACATCCTGTCATTACACGCATGGAAGTGAACGTAAAGGACTGCTGAAGGAATTCGTCCATACTCCATTTCTGAAGGGGATGTGTAACATTTGTCATAAGCTCACCACCGACGGAAAAATAGAATTAAAAGACGAACCAGGGAAATTGTGTTTGAGTTGTCACAAGGCGCTGATTGACAAAGAAGGCGGGAATGTTCATCCGGCCCTTGATTTGATGGGATGCATCGATTGCCACAGCCCGCATACGACGAGCCGCGAACGGCTGCTGAAGAAGGATCAAACAAAACTATGCCTGGATTGTCATGATCCTGATCAAATAAAAAAGCACCCCTCGGATGTCGTGCCTTCAGGAAAAATTATTAAGGAACAAAATTATAAAGTGAAATTAAGCAAAGAGGGCAAGGTGGTCTGCTCGAGCTGCCATAATCCGCACTCTTCTAAAGAGCATTATTTACTGCAGGAATCGATGGATCAGGCGCAACTTTGCTATTCTTGTCATCGAAGGGAATAAGGGGATAGGGAAGTCGATCTGATGAAGACGAAAGGGAAAAGGTAAAATATGGGCCATTTCAGAAAAGGGATCAGCGTTATTTTATGTTTTGTATTCACCGCGGTCATCGGTGGGGATGGGTCTGTCTGGGGTGAGGAGGAAATCGCCAAAACGTCGTTCAAGGCGCGATATGTTGCTGATTTTAAAGCCGATACGACTCAGTCCATCGGGCTCAACCAGCCGGCCGATGTCGTTGCGGATGGAGAAGGTCACGTTTATGTCGCTGATACAATCAACAGCCGGATTTTGGTATTCAATGAAGGGGGTAAAACGGTTAACACTTTCGGCAAAGAGGGAAACGGCCCAGGACGATTATCAGCCCCGATGGCCTTAACCGTTGATACCGAAAGGGACCGGGTTTACGTCGCGGATTCTTCTAATTATCGCATCCAGATTTTTAAGATGAATGGAGAATTTGTGGAAACAATTGATTTAAATAAGGACATGGCAACATCCGAGAGGAAGGTGCGGCCGATCGGGATCGCCGTTAATAGCAAAGGCAATATTTATATTTCGGATGCCGATAATAACTTCATCAGGATTTATTCTTCAGATGGAACGATGATCAATAAATTTGGGGGATTCGGGAACAACGACGGCCAATTTGCGATCCCCGTAGGATTGGCGATCGACAACCAGGATCGAGTCTATGCCGTCGATATGAATAACTCGCGGTTTCAGATTTTTGATGAGTCCGGGAAATTTATTTCCAAAATAGGGGAACGCGGCGATGTGAAGGGGAATTTTATGCGTCCGAAAGATATTTGGGTGGATGAAAATGGGTTGATTTATGTGTCGGATGGGGCGACTCTTGTCATTCAAGTTTTCGATCCTCATGGGAAACTCATCGGTGTGGTCGGATCAGAGAAGGATGTCAATCTCCAATTTGCTTCTCCGTTCGGGCTGTCCGTAGCCAATAAGAATCTTTATGTGATGGATCGATGGAGAAATTCTATAAGAGTTTATGAAATCAGTTATTAAAAATGGGAGGAACAGAGGATGAAAAAAATTTTATTTGTGTTTGTTACGGTTTTGCTCATTTTAGGGTGGAAAGCCGCCCAAGCAGAGGTTGCCAATACCCAGCACGATATGTTCTTTATGGGGAAAGGGACAGATCCGAACATCTGTAGTTATTGTCATATTCCCCACCAGGCCGTTGGAGACAAAATTTGGTCTGATTGGGGTAACGAAGCGCAGTTGCAAAACGGCCCTTCGAGCCACATTGGGAACATGTGCTATACGTGTCACGACGGGACCGCGACCAATATCGGCCAAACAACGGCCTTTAATACGGTTTTGCAGCAGCACAAGACTTCGACGGGAAACGACTGTGATATGTGTCATACCGTGCACGATAATACCAACGGAGAATTTATCGGTGTGCAGGCGACCCAAAGTGCATCGACCGAAGCCGCTACCTATTGTGAAACATGCCACGATGCCACGATGCATCAGGGTGCTCAGGCTCTCGGCGATCATTTGGCCGGCGCAGAACATCCCTACAAAGATGCGGGGACTCTTTTGGACGACAGTTGCAACTCCTGTCATCAAATGCACGGGGCTGTTAATTATACAACGTCGCAATTAACAAATCCGATTTTAAAGATTGACAATACGGATGCGGCCTTTTGTGCCACGTGCCATGCCGACCGCGTCCAGAATGTCACCGGAGGCACAAAGCACCCGGCGAATTTAGCCTCAGCGGGGAGTTGGGGCAAAGTGGACTGTGCATTTTGTCATGACCCTCATCAACCCTCGAATCCCGACTATCCGCACATCCTTTCCAATGCGAATACGGATTCAGGATTCTGCATGACATGTCACGGGGCCACAGGTACCACCAGCGGGCCGGCGATCGGCGCTCATACGCATCCCGTCTTAGAGGGCTATACAACGGTAGGTTTAACCCCATCGGGGGCCGACATCGATGATGATGGACTCAATGGACCTGACTATCCTAATAATACGCAATCCATTGTCTGCGAGAGCTGCCATTCGCCTCACATTAAGGGTGTGGCCGCTAAATTAGTCCGTATTAGCCCGGCAGCCGGTGCTCTATGCGCAAACTGCCACAGCGATAAATAATAGGCTTGTTGTTGGCACTGACGAACGAACAAAGAATAGAGCCCGAGCGATAACAATGTCTTGTTAATGGAAAAATAGGTGAGATTGATAATGCCTAAAATAATGCAATCACATATCCGTTGGACGATGGCTGTTGTTGGGTTATGGTTTCTTTGTTTTGCAGAACCGGTTGATGCCAATGTGGCAGGAACAAAGCATGATATGTATTTTTTGCAAAAGGGGACTGATCCAAATGTCTGTACTTATTGTCATATCCCGCATAATGCCTTTGGTGAAAAAATTTGGTCAGATTGGGCGAATGAAGCACAACTTCAGATGGGGACTTTCGGGACGATCGGCAATATGTGCTATACCTGCCATGACGGAACCGTGTCGATGGCTGGGTTGAATACTGTTTTTAATGCCAATTTACAGCAGCATAAGATAACATCCGGCGAAGATTGTGATATGTGCCATACCGTCCACGACAATACCAACGGAAAGTTCATGAGTGTGGGCAAGACACAGAATTCGTATTGCGCGACGTGCCATGACAATGTTATGAATGCCGGCGGGTTAGGCGACCATGTCGGTCCCGGCAATCATCCGAGTTATTGGACTTCGACACCGACCCATAATTGGGGGCTCAATGATTGTAACTTTTGCCATGGTCCTTATCCAGGATATTCTGGAAACGTTAATAGTTGTGAAATTTGTCACGTACCGGCTCATGGAGCGATGAATTATTCCGTCGGGCAAATCACGCATCCCATTTTACGCGAGGATAATACGGATAGTGCATTCTGTGGCCATTGCCATCCGGCGAATGTGCAAACACAACCCACCAATCCTGAAGCCTTTTGGAAACATCCGGCGAATATGAACCCGCCGGGAAGTTGGGGTAATGTGGATTGCAAGACATGCCATGATCCTCATCAGCCGGATAAACCGACGCATCCGGCCATCCTTCAGGAGCAAAACGTGGACTCGGGGTATTGCATGATTTGTCACGATGCGACAGGCAATTCTCAGGGGCCTTCGATCGGGGACAGTCATCCTGTGAATATCCTTTTGTCAATGACTCCGGTCGATCCGACGACCGCCCCTACGGGCAGTCAGATTGATGACGATGGGATCAAGGGGATTGATTATCTGCTGAATTCTGACAATATGATTTGTGAAACGTGCCATTCGGTCCACCGCAAGGGGCATGATCAGTATATGCTGCGTCAAAAAGAAATGTTTCTATGTCAAAACTGCCATCAGACTAATTAAGCCATGACTTTCAGACAAAATAAAAATGAATGGCGACATAAGAAAATTTTAAATAATTTTCATGGAATCATAATTTTTTTTTTAAACGTAACAGCCATTATTGCTCTTTGTCCGCAAGAGGCCTTAAGTTCGCATGGGGAAGGACAGGAATGCCATGTCTGCCATTTGCTGCATAATACAGAGAAATTCAAACTCTTCAATGAAGAGGCGATCAATAGCGGAAAGATCCCCTGCTATGCCTGTCATGCCGGCCGCCCGGATAATGTTCCTCCCAATGTGGAAAGGGAGTTTGCCACGTCCCAGTCCCACCATCCCTCGGGTGGGGATACAGAGTGCCTTGTTTGTCATGTCATCGACAAAAGGCATAATGATGGAAATTTGGACCATTGGCCGGATGCAGCGCTTAAAGATCCTGATCCGGGAGATTCTCATGTTTATACGGGTGGAAAGATTAACGATTTTTGCCTGAGTTGTCACGATAATTCCCCTGTGGCATTAGGAAATCCTCCTCAGACTCCTGTTGATTTATCCAGTGCGTACGAATTTACGGGACACGGCAAAATCGACATTAATGAGCCTTGCACGTCCTGCCATGAGCATCATGCGTCGATGAGTAAGCCGTATATGATTAGAGATGTCATCAATTCTTTTTTCATTACCGGCAATGATAATTCGGTTTGCTATGCCTGTCATATTTTCCCCAGCGGAAGTTACCTTGGAAAGACAGCGTATGTGAGCTCAGAGCACGGCCTGCAGAATAAGCTCTGCATCGATTGCCACGACCCGCATGGCGACAGTAAAGATTTGTGTTATTTGTGCCATAATGAAAAATATTCAGCACACTACAGTGCAAAACGGGACAAGCTTTGCATCGACTGCCACGATCCGCATCAGAAGGATAATTTAAAAATGACAAAAGAAGACGAGGAAAAACTTTGTTTTTTGTGCCACAAAGAATTGGAACAGAAGTTCGGGAATATCCGGGACGGAATATCCGGAAGCTTTACCCATCATAAGGTGGACGACGATGAATACGGCGGCGGACGCATCGAATGTAGTGATTGTCATAATCCGCATACAGTGAGCAAGTTCAATATTGTGAGCGGCCCCAATGCGTTGGGGCAGGACCTGACGCCGAAGGCGTTCCCCCAAGATTCCTATAATTTTCAGACGGATATTTATGATGATTTCTGCCTTTCGTGTCATGACGGGTCCAAGATGTCGGCGGCCAACATTAGGGCGGAATTGGATTCCGAATCAAATTTGGGAAGCGGATTTTCTATGGACCGAAGCAATAATTTGCATAAGCTGCATAAAGAAAAAAATTACGGCTGTCAGAATTGCCATCAAGCCCACGCCTCGGAGGGAACAGCCGGGATCCAACGAGGGTCCCTTTTACACGAAGAGATCCGGGTCAACAGCTGGAATCAGACGGAGATGTATTATGACGGCAAGGCGTCATGCAGTCGCACGGCCATGGGCTTACGATGTCATCAATAATCGTCTGTTTTTGAATGGCCACTCGATGGTTTGTCCAAAACAATGCGAGTTCAAATATCAACGGGTACCAATAAGGGAGTTGTTTATATCATGATTATGGTGATGCCGATGGTTTTTCTGTCCGGCAAGAAGAGTTTTGCCAGCCCATCTGATAATCTTGATATTGACGCAGAAATGGAATATAAACTCACCAATTTTGACCGGGACCCCCAACCGGCACAAGTCAGTACGGGGACAAACTTCGCGCAGCAATATTGGTTAAATTTAGAAGGAGGATTATTGGATCAAGGATATTTGGACTCGGCCATCGGGTTAAGGCATGCGGATCTCTATACGAAGAATGAAACTGAGTTTGAGGACAAGCTCCTTTATGAATACGGAAGATGGTTAAGGCTGGAAGGACGCAAGAAAGAGGAGACCGATGAAGAGATATTTTTTTCAGGGGCCACTGAACCGCAATCTCCCATCCAGACATCGAGCGAGAAATACGGCGGGAGAGTGGCCATTAATCGCAGTTCATCCTTTGAATATAGTTGGGAAACGCAGGACAGGCGGGATTTGTTTTTTGGGACAATCGTCGGTGAGAAAACTGAGACGCAGACGACAAGGTTTAATACGGGCCTGGGCCCGCTCAATGTCAGCAGTGAATACAAATTGAATGATTTTAAAGATCTTCTTGGAACGCGCAGCAATGTGGACAGTTCGGATTTTAATTTAGAAATGCTTTTCGACCCTCAAGATTCCGTGAGCATCTCTTTGGTCTACGAAGATAATAAGGACAAAGATCTTTTGAATAATACGCAATTGCATTCACAAAATTCGCTTTCGGAAATCAGTTATAAACCTTCGCGGTATTTGAGGTTAAGGAACCGCTTCGATGTCAGCATGGATGATGATACAAAAACAGGCGAGACGATCGATAGCAAGGCCGACGAGGTGATTGTCAATTTTGATCCTGTCAAGCAGATCGGCTTTGAGGCCGCCTACAAAAAGGAAGCTGAAGATAAAGAGAAAGATTCGTCCGATATTAATTCGGAAATTAATGAAAAAAGGATTAAAATGAGCTTAGCGCCGTTGACAAAAATTAATATTCAGACGGGATATGAAATTGACGATAAATCGAGCGATGCCACGACAGAAAACATTGAAGATAAAAAGTTTTTCTCAAATATTTCATTGGAACCAATGGAATCCTTGAGACTCGGCGGGAATTATGCAAACACGAAGTTAAAAAATACGTTTACGTCTGTCGCGCAATCGGATACGACATCAACATCGCTTTCGGCGCAATACAGGCCTCAGCAGAGGTTGTCGGTTATATTGCAAGGCGACCGCACAAAGACGGATAACCCTTCGACGGGAGCATTCACCAATACCGATACCATCAGTTCAAATTTTTCGATGGAGCTGACGTCATATTTGGATATGTCCTTAAGGACAAGCGGGCAGGAGACCACCGGCAGTTCGCTCGATAGCGCCTCCAGACGGCTGTTGAATTCGTTGCAGCTTAACGTTAATCCGATCAAGGATCTGAAATTTTCAGCCGAGTATGAAACGATTGAGTCTCAGGGGCCATCGGGATCGGACGAAGATTTGTTTGATGTTTCTTTTCTTTATTTGATAGGGAAATTCGATCTTTCCCTGCGCCTTCAGAACAGATCGGTGTCCGGCGATAATGCATCGGATAAAATGACGGTGTTGGGAGACATTAAGTGCAAATTCCACACGGATGCTGTGCTGAGCTTTAGAGCGTCGTTTATTGATTTTAATGACCGGGCGATATTAAGTAACAGTTATGATTCCATGACATTAGAAAATGTTTTATCGATACGATTTTGATAGAAACACTATGCCTCTCTTGACTAAATCATCGATTATGTTTATGGCGCAGGAAACCGATATCCGTCACAACGGCAGGCATCTTTGTTGCAAATTTGTCGGCCTGATCGTGTGTGGATTGATTAGTTTTACAGGGAGGAATTTATTGTTTGCCGCTGAGGGATCATCGGACACAAATGCATTTGTTCAATGTATCGAATGCCATCAAAAAGAAACAGAAAGTTTTCAACTCACGGAGCATGCTCAACTGAATCAATGCAGCATTTGTCACGGGGATGAAGGGAGACACCTGTCTGAACAAGGGGAATCTGAGACGATTATGAATCTGCGGAATTTATCCGTTTCAAAGAGTAACGATATCTGTTTACGGTGCCATTCTGAGAAGGAACAAGATATCAGAGAGAAATTTAAAGCGGCAGCAACTTTGCATGACCCATTCCGGTGCTTTGATTGCCATATTATGCATGCGCAAGAGGTCTTGCACGAAGAGGATGAGAAATCTTTCCGTGCGGATCTATCCGTAGATTGCGCTGTTTGTCATCGGCGCAATGACGACAATTTGTCCAATTCCCCGCATGGATTTTCCGGAATGGTTTGTGCCGACTGTCATAAATTACATGAGACGAAAACGATCAGTCGCGATATCGAAGAGCAAATCACAACGTGCTTGTCGTGCCATCCTACACAGGAGCTCGAGTTTAAGAATATTTATGCCCATCCGTTGAGGGAGCGGCAGATCAAGTGTTCGGATTGTCACGATCCGCATAATGCCCGGTATGAAAAAATGCTTACGGCAGAAGAGGATGATGTTTGCGCCAAGTGCCATGAGAACATTATTATTGAAGGAGGCCGGCATCCGTTATCTGAGCAAACGGATCATCCTTTGAAAAGAGTGCAGTGCATGGATTGTCACGAACCGCACGGGGGAAATTTCAATCAATTGCTGCGGCAAGATGTCAAGATATTATGCAAGACGTGTCATAACTAAAATCATCGTATCGAAAAATGAGGATTATTCTCAGTATGATTTTGCAAAAATTGGAGGACATTAGGGAGGTGAATAGCGTTGAAAAGTAAAACATGGATTATAGGACAACTTGTTCTTTTTTTGATGATGCTCCAGGGATGTGCCACAGGGCCATCCAGTTATTTCCGTTCCAGCTCGACAACGGTGGATAACCATGTGAGAGTGGTCATTATTCCGTTCAGGAATCTTTCTACCGAAAAAGATGCGGACAATAAAGTGGTGTATTCGTTGATCACGCATCTTTTAAAAAGCAATTGGTTTGATGTGATTGAGATGGGCGAAACGCAAAGGGCGTTAAAAGAAAGCAAGGTGCGCAAGGACGATGATTTATCGCTCGATGAGATCAAAAAAGTCGGGGAAATGACAGGGGCGGACGTTTTGTTGATGGGGGCGGTCGAGGAATATAAAATCGATTCGAGTACGCTTATGGGCGAGAAAGTTTTTGTCCCCGAGGTTTCCATTAATGCGCGGATTGTCTCAACGAAAGACGGTCAGATCCTTTGGTCGGTCAATCATCACCAGCGCGGGGATGATCATGTCACTGTTTTCGGAATGGGGCGAGTGAATTCGATCAGCGAATTGACCGATATCGTCACACGGGATACGGTTCGCAGCTTGATTTTAGAGTTGAGGCGGCACCGGTGGTTTGCGCTGTCAATTTTTAAAAATGGCAATTCATCGGCGAAGAAACTCAGTTCCCCCAAGGGAACCGTTCCAGACGATAGCGCCCTTAAAAAAGAAAACGAGTCCCTAAAACAGGAAATGACTAAACTGAATAATGAGATTGATCAGATTAAGGAAAAACTTAAAGCGGAGCCGGAACCCGCGCAGGAAATTGTTACTTCTATTGCCCCTGCGCAGGAACCCATCACGGTAACAGCCAATCCAGAAGAGACCCAGGGCCCGCCGCAGGTTGTTTTGGGATCTGCTGAAACTCCGGTTGATGCGAAGGATGCCGTTAAGAAAAAGTTCAAAGAGGAATATGAGAAAATCAAAAAGCAATATTAATTAGTTTTTTCACAATTAGAACGATGGCCGAATTCAATTGAATGAAAGATAACGCTGATCAACCTCAGGAGAACAGAGGGTGAGGCCTGTTCACAAATTTTATATCATTTTGGGGGTTAGTCTCTGCCTGAGTATTGGCGTTGTCTATTATTCGAAAAGCCAGGGAACATCGAAAGATGATGCTTGTGTGCGCTGTCATCAGGCCCCAGTAGAAACAGTTAAGGCGTTTCGTCATCCATTAATTAAGGAAGGCAGATGCACGGCCTGTCACAGCACTTACGATATGCTGATGCATCGAGAGACAAATCCGCCGGCTCTGGATATTTGCCTGCAGTGTCACACCGATGACAAATTAGGCCGTTCGCATCCCGTCGGTGAAGGGATTATCGATCCTAAAACGGGTGAAACGATGACATGTGTATCGGCATGTCATTCCCTGCATGGGGCGGATTACAAGTATTTACTACCGTATGAAAATAACATGCACTTATGCTTAAGCTGCCATAAAGATTTTTGAGCAGCCATAGACACGATCTTAATAATTTTGGTCAATCAGGGGAGGGGGAAATGGAAGAAAAGATGCTCCACCGAAAAATATATTTGTTGAAAAATAGTTCTCAGCCTGCATTGATTCTGAAAACATACGCTATTCTGGTGATTGTCATGCTGGTGGCGGGGGCTGTTTTTTATTTCATCGGCAATAAAGATCTAACGAGGGAATATTTTCAGGCCCATTCGGTAATCAAGACGACGATGCAACTTTTATTGCCGGCGTTGATTTTGGTAAATTTTTTAGGGCTTTTAGTTGCATTTTTGATGGTCATCACCTTTACGCATTCCATCGCCGGCCCCGTTTATCAGTTAAAAATGCTGTCACAAAGACTCAAAGACGGTGACTTGACGGTGAATGTCAGATTTAGGAAAGGCGATGCCCTCCACGAATTGTCGGATATTATCAATAGAATTATTGCCGGGCTTCATGAAAAATTTGCGGACATTCAGGTCACGGAAATGAAGTTAAGAGCCCTTTCAACACGAGTTCGGACAGACTCATCAGCTTCGTCAGGAGATTTTGAGGATATCAAAAAGGACCTTTTGTCCATCAGTAATGAACTGGAAGAAAAACTAAGAAAAATTAAGCTATAATTTTGCTCTAACACTGTATCCGTTGGGAAAGGCTTCGCCATCAAATCGACGGTGGCAGGTTTTCTTTAAGATGGTTGATCCTCGCATCGGCGCCGATGCGGCAATGATCCGCGCCTAAACGTTCATCCTTTTGAGGAGATCAGCGGTTTGCCTTGTTTCATCGCCAAATAATTTAGATTGATAACGGTCCATTCCCGAACAAATAAGACCAATCGTCTTGGTTGCTGGACGAAAGCATTGCCGTTCGCGGCCCGTGGCGCCAATCGACTCGGTCATTTCACCCCAGCCCAGCTGTTCTAATTCATCAATCAAATAAGGAAAGCCAACGGATATTCAGATTTCTTTTGATAATTTTCAAAATATACAACTCGACACGGGTAACGTCATTTTGCCTGTCATGATCAACATTCCCCCCGTCATTAACCTCCCTCTTCTCTTAGGTTTATCTGAGAACGAACGTAATAACAGTTAAAGCGTAAATATTTCATAGTTATTCCAAGACAAAATTGGTTAGGTAAGGCAGATATTGATGTAAGGAGGACAAATCAATGGATCGTAGTCGGCACACGATTTTAATTTTTTTATGAACTCCGCACTATGAACTTTTTTGTGGGATCAGCGGTATTTTATTGTGTCACTGGCAGAGCGGTATTCGGGGGAAAAGACCTTGCTTTTTGGGGGGGTGAAAATTATAATAAACCATAACATAAACGCCTGATAACGTCAATCGTTGGAATTACAGGCGCTCATTCCGAAAGAGACTTGATTAATATTAATATTGATAATATGCATCCTCATCCCTTGAGCGATATTTTCAACAATAAGCTTCTGGCGATTACTTTAACTGTTTGGGCCATTGCTCAAGGCATTAAGGTTATTTTGGGTGTGGTGCGCGAACGGCGATTTAATTTCAAATGGTTTATCGGGACGGGGGGGATGCCCTCAAGCCACGCGGCCGGCGCGACCGCGTTGGCCACAACGTGTGGGTTACAGGACGGATTTGATTCGGGTTACTTTGCGTTGGCGGCGGTGTTCGCCTTAGTGACCATGTTTGACGCCCAAGGCGTGCGCCGGGCCGCGGGTGAACAGGCGGCCCTGTTGAACCAGATTTTGGATGACATGTACTGGAAAGGCAAGATCGAGTCAGATCGCCTGATTGAGCTGATCGGACATACGCCGTTACAAGTCATTATTGGCGCTTTATTAGGGTTTGTGTTAGCCGTATTTTTGTTCCGGGTATGGTAAAAATTCGAAATTTTGGATTTCTATTTTAAGGAGGGATTGGCTGTGAACAATAAGAAAATAATGATCGCAGGGGGTATTGGACTTTTTCTTCTCGTCGTGTGGATCGCTTGGCCGAAACAAAAAAAGGGTGAGACGATGGCCCGCACGGCCGAAGCTTTGGGAGGCAAAGGGGCTGTTCAGCAACTGTATCAACAAGCTGCCGAGGCGCATCAAAGCGGGGATTTGTTGAAAGCCAAGGAGTCTTACGAGAAAATTGTGGCTGAAAATCCCGACTTTGATCAGATTGCCAGCGTTCAAAAAGAGCTTGAACAAGTGAACATGGATATTATTTTTTCCAATCAGGAAATTGCTGACCGAACGGTGATTCATGAAATTAAAGCCGGCGACACGTTAGGAAAAATCGCCAAACAATACAACACGGCCGTGGAATTAATCAAACGCAGCAATAATCTGAAAAGCGATACCATCCGGTTGGGGCAAAAATTGCGCATTTGGACAGGTGTCTTTAATATTTTTGTCGACAAGTCGCAAAACATCCTCTTTCTCAAAGAAGGGGATGAGGTCGTTAAAGTCTACAATGTTTCGACAGGGTCGCAGAACAGCACACCCGTCGGACAGTTTAAAATTATGTCTAAATTGCCCGATCCTGTCTGGTTTAACCGCGGTGTTGTTGTCCCCCCGGAAAGCCCGGACAATGTGTTGGGAAGCCGTTGGCTAGGGTTCGATATGCCCGGATACGGGATTCATGGCACGATCGAATCGGAAACAATCGGCCAGCAAGTCACCGCCGGATGTGTGCGCATGCGTAACGAAGACGTTGAAGAATTGTACAGCATCCTTCCGGTAGGGACTTCGGTCGTGATTGTCAATTAATGTAACGAAGGGGAAAAGTCACAATGTTTAACGTTAATGTTGTGACTTTTCGCATAATATGACCATTCTTGATTTTGAAAGGCCTATTTTTGAGCTCGAGTCGAAAATCAAAGAGCTAAAGGAATTCGGCTCGGATAAAAACATCACTCTTGAGCCTGAGATTAAAAAGCTCCAGACAAAACTGGAGAAAATGAAATCCGAAATCTACACCAATCTCAGCGCTTGGCAGCGAGTGCAGATTGCCCGCCATCCGGACCGCCCCTTTACGCTGGATTACATCAGATTGATGATGACGGATTTCGTCGAACTCCATGGCGACAGGCAATTTGCCGACGATCTGGCATTGATCACGGGGTTGGCCAAGCTTGACAATCAGCGGGTAGTTGTGATGGGCCATCAAAAGGGGCGCGACACCAAAGAAAACGTGCGCCGCAATTTCGGTTGCGCTCACCCCGAGGGGTACCGCAAGGCCATGCGCGTCATGCGCTTCGCGGAAAAATTTCATTTGCCTGTCATTATTTTTATTGATACGCCGGGGGCTTATCCGGGCGTTGGCGCCGAGGAGCGCGGCCAAGCCCAAGCCATCGCCGAGAATTTATGCGAAATGTCCCAGCTAGCGGTTCCGATTATCGCCACCGTGATTGGCGAAGGCGGGAGCGGCGGGGCATTGGGGATCGGGATTGCCGATCGGATTTGTATTTTACAACATGCGTATTATTCCGTCATTTCTCCCGAAGGGTGCGCGTCGATTTTATGGCGCAGCAGCTTAAAAGCGCCGGAAGCCGCCGAGGCGCTAAAGATCACCAGCGAACACTTAAAAGAATTTGGAATCGCCGATGATATCATTGCCGAACCTCAAGGCGGCGCTCATCGCGATCCGGAGATTGTCATCGCGACCCTGAAAAAGAGTTTGCTCAAGCACCTTAAAAGCTTATTGGAGCTTTCCTCCAAGGAACTTTTAGAACAGCGTTATCAAAAATACCGTTCGATCGGAGCTTTTAGCGAGCCATCGCCGTCGTCACCATCAGCTTAAAGCCTAAGATGATTCAACCATCCGTTAAAGACATTCGCGACTTTTCCTTTGAGGAACTGCAGGAATACCTGACGTCGATCGGTGAAAAATCCTTTCGCGCGTCCCAAATTTTTGAATGGATTTATCAAAAAGGCGCCTGGTCGTTTGATCCCATGACGAACGTCCCTGAGATTCTTCGCCAAAAATTGGCCCAGGCATTCATTTTGAAGCCCCACAAGATCGATCGCAAAGAAATTTCCCAGGATGGCACCACCAAATTCCTGTTTGATTTGGACGACCACCAAAAGGTGGAAACGGTGTTGATCCCGGCTGCCACACGGACAACTATTTGCATCTCGACACAAGCCGGATGCAAATTCGGATGCCGGTTCTGCGCCAGCGGCATCGGCGGGTGGATCCGGAATTTGTCGTGCGCCGAGATCATCACCCAAGTCTTGCATGTGAAAGAAGAGGCCCTAAAACACGACAATCCTTTATCGCACGTTGTCTTTATGGGGATCGGAGAGCCGTTCGATAATTTTGATAACTTCATGAAAGCCATTCGCCTGATTAATGATCAACGAGGGATCAATATCGGCGCTCGGCGGATTACGGTCTCCACGTGCGGGGTCATTCCTAAAATCAAACAATTGGCCAACGAAGGGATCCAGATCGAATTGGCAATTTCGTTGCATGGGTACGATAATGCTTCGCGCAATATTTTAATGCCGGTCAACCGCAAATATCCGTTCGACGATTTGATCGCTGCCTGCCGGGAATATATTCAGGCCACCAAACGTCAAATCACGTTCGAATATATCCTCATTAAAGATGTGACGTGTACGGACAAAGCGGCGGAGAGCCTCAAAAAGGCCTTTCGCGGGATCATCTGTAAAATGAATTTAATTCCCTACAATCCTGTTTCGGAATTTGATCACAAAACGCCGTCAACCCAGGAAATGCAGGCGTTTCGGAATCGCCTGGAGCAATTTGGCATCCTGGCCACGATCCGTAGCCCCCGCGGGAGGGATGTTGCCGCGGCGTGCGGGCAACTGCGGCATGCGACATCCAATTAATGCCAAAGGCGCGTAGTACAGCTTCGGCATTCTGCTGTTCAATAAGGGATACCAATGCCATTCGATCAAGACAAAAGCCTCGCTAATAATAATTTCCGACTGACGAATCAACATCTATTGCTGATCGGAGTGTTGTTGTTGATTGGGGCGGTGCGGCTGGTGACATTAGGGTGGTATCCGTTAATGGA
>JAGVNC010000063.1 GCA_020053475.1 Candidatus Omnitrophota bacterium
GCTCTTGAACGTCTTTCAGCAACATCCGGCTGTGCAACAAATCGCCTTTCTCATTGGGCCGGAAGGGGACTTCACGCCGCAAGAATATTCTTTCGCTCAAGAAAAAGGCTGCATCCCCGTGACATTAGGGCACAATGTTCTTAAAGTCGAAACAGCGGCCCTAACTGTCTGCTCTTTTGCCCATCTTTTTTATCACAAACCCTAAATTCTAAACCCAAAACTCTAAATAAACTCAAAATACAAAACTCAAAAGCTATTACTTGAATTATTTGGGTTTAAGATTTTGTGTTTATTTTGGATTTAGAGTTTTGTGTTTAGAGTTTCCCGGATAAAATTCACAAATCTATCTATTCCAACACTTTATATTCTTGGGGTAAAGGATATTATATTGACAATAAAGAAAGTCTCTTGTATAATTCAGCATCCAACATTTAATTTTCCCCCGGACAACGCGCCAAAGGTGGCTGTGGAAGACCGCTAGGATTTCTCAAGGCAAAGTCCCGTTAAAAAAATTTCTAACGGGGCAAAAGGAGAACATTGTTATGACAGAACAAAAGAAGACAACAGTAGATTTGGAGAACAGAAAGAAGGCGCTGGAACTGGCATTATCGCAGATCGAAAAGCAATTCGGCAAGGGATCGATCATGAAGATGGATGGGTCGATTACCGCCCAAGTGCCAGCGATTCCGACGGGATCAATCTCTTTAGATTATGCGTTAGGCGTTGGCGGGATTCCGCGCGGACGCGTGATTGAGATTTTCGGCCCCGAATCTTCCGGGAAGACGACATTAACACTAAGCATCATCAATCAGGTTCAAAAATCCGGAGGTGTCGCGGCGTTTATCGATGCCGAAAACGCCTTTGATGCGACTTACGCCAAAAAAATCGGCGTGAATCTGGATGAACTGTTAATTTCCCAGCCAGACACAGGTGAGCAAGCCTTAGAAATCGCTGAAACGCTGGTGCGTTCCAGTGCCGTCGATCTCGTGGTCATTGACTCGGTGGCCGCCTTAACTCCGCGCGCGGAAATCGAAGGAGAGATGGGTGCTTCCCACATGGGATTGCAAGCGAGGCTGATGTCCCAAGCCTTGCGTAAATTGACCGCCGCGATCAACAAGTCCAAAACATGCGTCATTTTTATCAACCAAATCCGCATGAAGATCGGTGTCATGTTCGGGAACCCGGAAACAACGACCGGCGGGAATGCCTTGAAATTCTATTCGTCCGTCCGCATTGATTTACGCCGCATCGAAACGCTCAAACAAAATGAACAAGCCATTGGAAACCGCGTGCGGGCCAAAATCGTTAAAAACAAAGTGGCGGCGCCGTTCCGCGAAGCGGAATTTGAAATTTATTTTGATGAGGGCATTTCTGCATCTTCGGACATCTTAGATCTTGCAGTCAAACATAACATTATCGAAAAATCCGGCGCGTGGTTTGCGTTTGAGAATGAAAAAATCGGGCAAGGACGCGATAATGCGCGTAAATTCCTCATGGAAAACCCAAAAGTCCTTAGCAAAATCGAAAAAACCGTGCATCAGAAATTGAGCATTAAATCATAGACCGTAAAATGGTTTAGGTTGACGAAGCCCGCCTGCCTGCCGGCAGGCAGGCGTCGTTATTTGTCTTTGTCAAACGTTAAAGCAACGACTAACTCCAACGTAAAACGAAGCGGGCATCGTAGACATCGGACGAACAACACGCTTTCCCAAATGACAGAGATAAACAGGAATAGTCAATTTGTTAAAGCGAGGGAAACTGTCTTTCGCTTATTGAAGTATCGGCTTCGCAGTGAACAAGAAATCCGCGAAAAGCTGTTAAGGAAAAAAATGGATGACAACATCGTTGATGCCGCCGTCGCGCATTTTAAAGACCTAGGCCTCGTCAATGATCGCCAATTCGCCCGCAAATGGATCCTCGCGCGCCTGGCCAAACCCTTTGGGGCAAACCGCATTCGTGTAGAGCTTAAGAATAAAGGGATCTGCAAAGAAATCATTGATGAGGAATTGGCCCAGGCGGCAGGTGAAGTCAGCGAAGACGATGCTATCCGTCCCTTGATTGAGAGGCAAGTTGAAAAAAACAAAAACGTTCATCCTCTCAAAAGAAAACAGAGGATATTTCAATATTTATTAAGGCGAGGGTTCAGCCTGCCGGCTGTTAATAAAGCAATTAAACCATTATGACAACAGACGACATCCGAACAAAGTTCCTGGATTTTTTTGCTTCTAAGGGCCATTGCATTGTCGAGAGTGATTCGGTGGTCCCCAAAGATGACCCGACGGTCCTTTTCACGACGGCCGGGATGCAGCAGTTTAAGCAGCAATTCTTGGGGCATGTGGGTGATTACCGCCGCGCCACCTCGTCCCAAAAATGTTTGCGCACCGATGATCTCGACAAGATAGGGAAAAGCGATGTTCATCACACGTTTTTTGAAATGCTCGGGAATTTTTCTTTCGGCGATTACTTTAAGAAGGAAGCCATTGCCTGGGCTTGGGAGTTTTTAACGCAGGAATTAAAATTGCCTGCGGAAAAACTTTGGGTTTCAGTTTACAAAGACGACAATGAGGCCTACACCATCTGGCTTAAAGACATTAAAATCCCCAAGGGGAAAATCGTCAAGCTAGGCGATCACACGAATTTTTGGCCGGCCGATGCCAAAGAAAAAGGCCCCAACGGCCCTTGCGGCCCTTGTTCGGAAATTTTCTTTGATTACGGCCCCAATCCCAAGTGCACCAATAAAAAGTGTGGTCTGGGCTGCGATTGCGGACGGTTTTCCGAAATTTGGAACCTCGTCTTTACGCAGTTTAATCGCAAAGACAATGGCGTCCTTGAACCCTTGCCCAATAAAAATATTGATACAGGCATGGGGCTGGAACGCCTGGCCGCGGTTGTTCAGGGGAAAAAAAGTAATTATGAAATCGATGTTTTTGTCACGATTTTAGAAATCATTCGCAAAGAATTGCCCTCAGCCGAGGAACGAGAAAAGCGCATCATCGCTGATCACGTGCGCGCGATTGTGTTTGGCATCAATGACGGGGTGATCCCATCGAATGACGGACGGGGATACATTATCAAGAAGCTGATCATTGACACGACCGACATTGTGTTGCGAGCGAACGGGAAAGAGGATGTTGTGGGTAAATTCATTGCTCCCGTGATCAAGGCGATGGGGAAAGCTTATCCCGAAATTAACAACCACGAACGCGAAATTACCCAAACCGTCACGAGTATTGCTTTTAGCTATGCAAAAGTTTATCAGGAACGCATCCCTGAATTAAAGCAAGAAGTGTTGGCCCAGAAAGATGATTCCGAACGATTGGGAGAGATCCTGTTTAAATTCCAAGACACCTATGGCCTAACAACAGGTACGATTCATTTGACAATAAAATATCTAATTGATCAAGGGCAACTCAAGGGATGCGGATTGGACCGCGCCTGGGAAAAACGCAACAAGCTTTTTGAAAGACAACAGGAGCAATCACGGGCAACCAGCAAAATGACGGGTGATGTTTTTCAGGTATCCCTGGATTTAGGCGTGCCGAAAACCCATTTTCTGGGCTACGATCATCATGAAGCGACCACAACGATTCTTAGGATGTTTATTGGGGACAAAATCGTCAGCGAAGCCAAAAAAGGGGACCACGTTAAGGTTATTTTAGACAAAACTCCTTTTTACGCGGAATCCGGCGGGCAAATCGGAGATCGCGGAACGATCGCCTGTGAAAAAGGGACAATGAATGTCACCGATACCCAGAAAATTTCGGATGTTGTTATCCACTTAGGCGATGTAGAGCAAGGGCATTTGAATGTTGGAGAAATGGTCCAAGCGAATATCGACGTCGAGCGCCGCATGGCCATTATGCGCAATCACACAGCCACGCATCTCTTGCAGGCGGCATTAAGAGATGTGTTAGGGCCGCACATTAAACAGCAAGGCTCCCTTGTGGCCGAAGACCGTTTGCGGTTTGACTTTACACACCCTAAAGCGGTTAGCAAGAAAGAGCTCGATGCGATCGAACGACGCGTGAATGAAACCATTGTCAGCGCTGAGACCGTCACCAAAGAATACATGGACATCGACGAAGCCCGCAATAGCGGCGCCTTGGCTTTTTTTGCCGAGAAATATGGCAAGACCGTGCGGATCGTTTCCATCGGCAATGTCTCCAAAGAATTTTGTGGAGGAACGCATTTGGACAATATCGGCCAAATCGGGTTGTTAAAAATCATTAGCGAAGGAGCTGTGGCCCAAGGCATCCGACGCCTTGAAGCAAAGACGGGATTAAGCGCACTGGAACACATTAAATCTCAAGAACAGCTTTTAGAAGAAGTGGCCAATATTCTCAAAACACCTGTAACGGGGGTAGCATCACGCATTGATCTGCAAATGAAGCGGTTAAAACAGCTGGAAAAAGAAGTTGAAGAAGCACGATTCATCACGATCAAAAGTTCGATTGACGAAATCTTAAGGAAAGCCAATGCGGTGAATGGCACACAGATTATCAGCCATGATTTTGCCGATATTGATATCGCTCTTTTACGCAAAGTGTGTGAATTATTGAAACAGAAGACCAAGTCTTCGGTGATTGTCTTAGGCAGCCAGACGGATGAGAATACGTCGCTGTTAGTTGCGGTGACCGATGATTTGATTAAGCAAGGGATCAAGGCCGATGATCTCATCAAAGAGATCTCACCTCTCATCAATGGCAGCGGTGGAGGGCGTCCGCAATTAGCGCAGGCCGGGAGCCGCGAAAAAGTGAAAATGGAACAAACACTCAAAGAAGCTCAACGGATCATCAAAGGGAAGCTAACCAAATGAAAGTTCTCTCCGAAAATGGCCAGGGGATCGCGAAGCTATACAGCCGTTGTTTTACGGCACGCAAAAAACATGTCGAAGAAAAGGTCCGCCGGATTATTGATGACGTTCGCATGAGCGGTGATGAAGCCCTGATTAAATATACCCGTCGATTTGACAAGGCCAAATTAACCGCCAAAGAATTACGCGTCCAAGAGAATGAGATTAGCGGGGCGTTCCAAAACATCACCAGCGATTTTGTCAATGACCTAAAAATCATCATCAATAACGTTTCTTCTTTTTATAAAAAACAAACGCAAAAACCGTGCCGGATTCGCCATACGGAAGGCGTTGTGGTCAAAGAAAACATTTTGCCGTTAGAGACCGTGGGAATTTATATCCCCAGCGGGACGGCCCCGTTGGTATCCACCGTCTACATGACGGTGATCCCGGCAAAAATGGCAGGCGTCAAACGCATTGTCATTGCAACACCGCCCAATAAAGATGGGCAGGTGAATCCTTATATTTTAGCGGTAGCGAACCTCTTGAAGGTCAACGAAATTTACAAAATAGGAGGGGCCCAGGCCATCGCCGCCCTTGCCTTTGGGACAAAAACCATCCCCAAAGTGGATAAAATTATCGGCCCCGGCAATATGTTTGTGACCGAAGCCAAGCGCCAGCTCTTTGGATATGTCGATATCGATATGTTGGCCGGCCCGACGGAATTGGTCATTATCGCCAACCGCCACAGCAACCCTGATTTTATTGTCGCGGACATGGAAGCGCAAAGTGAGCACGTGGGCGGGCTGTCGATCCTTGTGACGACATCGAAAGAAATATTGCGGCAAGTCAGGAAAAAAGTCGCCAAAGGGTTTGCGATTTATGCCAAAAATATCGATGAAGCCATCACTATCGTCAACAACCTGGCACCCGAACATTTGCAGATTCTGACGAATAATCCGGGGGCCGTCGCTAAAAAAATCCGAAATGCCGGGGCCATCTTTTTAGGGCCATACAGTCCCACAGCGTTGGGCGATTATGCCGCCGGCCCCAGCCACGTGCTGCCGACGTTAGGGACGGCGCGTTTTTTCTCCGGGTTGTGCCTTTCGGATTTTATGAAAAAAAGCCATATTATTGCTTACTCCAAAAGGGCTTTAGAAAATTTAAGAGGGCCCATCCAAAAAGTCGCTACCATTGAAGGGTTGCCCAAACATTACGAATCCGTGAATATCCGTTTTCAATAAACGAAATCCCGTTAGAAAGCTTCGCTTTCTAAGCGGGATAGAAAGGATCTTAGGACATGAATCAACGCAAAATACAATTTGAACGCAAAAGCAAAGAGACCGAAATCGTGGTCGATCTTAATATCGACGGCCGTGGAAAGACCAAGATCAAAACCCATATCGGGATTTTGGATCACATGCTCGAACTGTTCGCCTTTCACGGCTTATTTGATCTCAATATCGACGTCAAAAAAGCTGACCTTGAGATCGACATCCACCACACCAATGAGGATGTGGGGATCGTTCTAGGGAAAGCGTTTAAAAAAGCCTTAGGGGAAATGCAAGGGATCAAACGTTTCGGTGTTGGATTTTCTCC
>JAGVNC010000027.1 GCA_020053475.1 Candidatus Omnitrophota bacterium
CGGGACGACATTTATCTCTGAAGAACCGGTTCAAGAAATATTTTATTTCCGGATTACTGATTTTTTTGCCGTTGGTGGTGACCATCCAGCTGTTGGGGTGGGCCTTTGCCGTGGCGGATAATTTTTTAGGGAAGTACCTGTCGCCGTACATGACGCAGGAGGTGGGATTTTATTTCCGCGGCTTAAGCATCCTGTTGTGCCTTTTCTTGATTCTTCTCGTGGGCTTTGTCTTCAATAATTTTATCGGCCGACGGGCTTACGCGTCGTTTGAACGATTTTTGCTCAACATCCCTTTTTTCAAGCAGGTCTATCCCGCGATTAAAGAAATGCTGATGTTCATTTTTTCCCAGCAAAAGTTGGCGTTTAGCCAAGTGGTTCTGGTGGAATACCCGTGCGCGGGCATTCACACCATTGGATTCCTCACGAACGATACCGATAAGAAAATTTGTGATCAACTGGCAATAAAAGATTTGATTAATGTCTATATTCCGCAAACACCGGCGATCTTAGGCGGGTTTCTCATTTTGATTCCTAAAAGCAAGGCCGTTTTTTTGGACATGTCGATTGAAGAAGCGGCCAAAATTATTGTATCGGGCGGAGTGGTCAAAGCGGAAATCGGCAAACAAAAATAAGCACGGCTGTTCGGCCTGCACATTAGGAGCGCGGGGCGTTCTAAAGAAATCGGCCATCAACAACTCCCTATTAACGTTGAGCGTGAAAGCCAAAAAACTTAACCGTTTGCGCGAAGCCATGGCGGCCGCGGATTTGCCGTTGCAGAAAACAGCCACAAATCTTGTCTTCGGTGAAGGGAACCCTTCGGCCAAATTATTTTTTATCGGCGAGGCTCCGGGGAAAAAGGAAGACTTAAGTGGGCGGCCTTTCGTCGGTTCGGCGGGCAAGCATTTAGATGCGCTGTTTGATTCGATCGGGTTGGCGCGCGGCGATGTTTACATCACGAGCCTTCTTAAATACCGTCCCCCGAACAATCGCTGCCCTACACGCCCAGAAATTGAGGCCCACACGATTTTTTTGATTAAACAGGTCCTCATTGTTAACCCCCAAATGATTGTCCCTCTAGGGAATTTTGCCACGCGTTTTGTGTTGGGTGGCTTTTCGGTCGATAAAATGGCCGGTATTCCCGGCATTTCGGCCCTGCACGGTCAAGCGGTCAAGATGAACCTGGCCCGCCGCCATTTCCTCGTTTTTCCTTTGTATCACCCTGCCGCGGTCCTTTACAACTTCGGCCTGAAGAAGACACTTTGGGGGGATTTTAAAAGCCTTAACAATCTTGCCTTCGCCCCGATGTGAGTCAAATCAGCTTTCCCAAGAATTTCTTGTAACTTAACTCATTTCTCATATATACTTCTATTACTTATTGATTATTCGGGAGAGGTTTCTTTATGATGTTTTTTATAACTGATCATCTAAAAAACAGAAAATTATTGTTTTTTTTCTTAAGTATTGTCCTCCTGCCGCTTCCGGCGTTGGCCGGAATCCCTTTCCTTAATAATTCCCAGCATAAGGCCTGTTTGTTCGGTGATAACCAGGTAACATTTTCTGCCCCCCGGCATCTTCTTGTCTCATCTCTAGATCAAATGGTTATCATCGATGACAATAATGATGTCATCCGCAAGACAACTTCATTAGATTCATCGGGCGTTGTCTTCACGCTGGCGGGAGGAGCCTCAATGGGGGGGCCGTGCGGGACTACGGCATTTGATTCGTTTTGTAAGGATGGGCAGGGAGATCAAGCCAAATTTGCCGATCCTCACAGCCTGGCGATGGACAGCCAGGGAAATGTGTATGTGTCGCAGTTATCCCGGATCAGAAAGATCAGCCCTTTAAAATATGTGAGTACGGTAGCCGGCAGCCAAAGTTTTGCTCCTACCATGATCGACGGGGACGCGTTAACCCAAGCAACGTTAAGTACCGCTGTCACCGGCCTGGCGTTAGATGAGGAGAACCATGTCCTTTATTTCGCGGATCGGAATTTTAATGCGATCCGCAAACTGAATTTACAAAACAATCAGGTGACAACCATTGCCGGAGGGAGTTCGGGATATCAAAACGGTCCGGGGGCGAGTGCTAAACTCAAATTACCAACGTATTTATTGTTGGATCAATCAAGAAATTGCTTGTACGTTTCGGACACCGGGAATCATTCCATCCGGAAAATACAGTTGAACAGTCCGTATACCGTCAGTACGCTGGTGGGAGTCGGAGTCGCGGGATATTTAGATGGATGGGCAACCAACGCTCAATTAAATATTCCGAAGGGCTTAGCGTTGGATAGTACATCCCAGAACCTTTATATCGCTGATAGCGGGAATGAACGAATCAGAAAGCTGGATTTTTCCACTAATCAATTATCAACCTACGCGGGCAGCGGCCAGCAGGGGTATGTGAACGGGCCGCTTAATCAGGCTAAATTTCATTTTTTAGAAGGGCTTGTTGTTGATGAGAACGAAGACATGTATGTCGCTGATGAATTTAATCATGTGATTCGTCGATTAAGCGGCAATATGGTCAGTACATTTGCCGGGAACGGACAACAAGGATACCAAAATGGCTATTTGATGGGAGAGCCTTATTGCGGGACTGTGGCTGCCCCAGGCATTGACCAATGCCACGTGGATCAAGAGTGTCAAGGGAGAAAGGACTTTGAGGCGTTTCCTTCTGGCGCCGGCGGGAGTTCTTCTCAACCGCCTTTGGTTCCTCCCATTTTTGAGAACGGCCCCCCCGATTCTCCCATTATTTCTATTTTCGTCGGTATGGGCGTGACGTATACCATTGAGCAAGGTATTTTATATTCTTACGAACCTTTGTTGGGTAGTTTGAATTACAAAAAAGTATTTCAGAATTCATCAGCGCCGCCTTCTCAGATTAAGTATGGGATCAGAGACGTGACCGTGGTCCCGGATGTTAATCACGACCTTCGGGACGATTTTGCGATGACATTCCCAACAGGGGAGCTTACAAGCCCCTACTTAATGATTGGGTTATTCTACGGGGCGACGGGGAAATTGCGGTGGCAAGCCCCTTACCCGGGGTACGCCTTAATAGGCCCTAGTTCATTAATCGGAACACCGGATATCAATGGCGATGGGACAGCGGACGTGCTGTTTTCTTACTACAACGATTTCCCCGGAGAAATTTTCGCTTACTCCGGAGTTCATGGCAGTATCATTTGGCAGATGCTCAATCCTTACGGGGGCCTCGGCCAGACATCTTCTTCCGGACTGCATACGACAGGTGTTCTGGTAAAAAGTGTGGATGATTTCGATAATGACGGCCGGGACGATTTAATTTTTCAATATGATGGGACTAGTGGCCGAGGATTTTTACCAATCCATTCCAGCCAGGATGGAAGCCTCATCAGCGCGGGGATTCAAGGAGAAAATCCAAATGACCACTTAAACTTTCAAAGTAAACTCAAGGACATTAATAGCGATGGGAAAGATGAAATCATTGCCTGTTCATTATTTTACTCAGGCACCAGTCCGTTCCAGGGGAAGGTATATATTTACTCGGGAGACGGGACTTTGTTGTGGTCTGTGGCCGGGGATCCAACGATTTCCCAGAGATTTTGTTTTTCCGCCAGTGCGATGATGGATGTCAACAGTGATGGGAAAGACGATGTTGTCGTCGGAGCTAAGGATTTTAATGCCTCGATGGGAAAAATCTATGTTTATTCCGGGGCCAATGGCCAATTATTATGGACGAAGACAGGAGAAAAACAAAATGATGCTTTTGGCTTTGTGGTCAAAGGCCTTGCGGATATCAATGAAGATCAACAAGGGGACATTGTTGTTGCGGCCCCAGGGTATGAAGATCAAAATTTTGTATTCCCCGGGCGGCTTTATGTTCTTTCCGGGAAAGACGGCGCCATGATTAAATTCATTGATGGCGAGTATCCTTCCCCAGCCGACGAATCCGAATTTGGACAAAATATCGCGGTAACCCCTTATTATTAAACTTTATGTCGAATGTTGTCCAGCCTCCAACGACAAAATACTCCGATGAGGATGTGCAGGCCTGTCTTGACCTCCTTCAACATTTGATCCAAAATACGGATGAGTTTGCAGCTTTGACCCAAGAGCAGAGAATTGCGCTTCTCAAGGCCGCCGGACAATTGTCCCGGCCGGACCGTAATGAAATCCGTAAACGTAAGGCGGCCATCCGTCGGGCCGAATGTCAGAAAATCGAACAATATGAACGCAGGGCCCGGGCAGCGACAGGGATCCGCAGCGCCCGCAAAGAAGCTGTCTTTACCGCGCCCTTGCCCGTGGCCGATCAAGGTGTTTTGGCAATCTCACGCCCCGAATTAACATCGCCGCGTAATTGTTATGTCTGCAAAGCCGAATATACCCGCCTGCATTTTTTCTACGATGCCATGTGTTCGAACTGCGCGGAGTTTAATTATCAAAAACGTTTTCAGGCGGCACATTTGGATGGGCATGTCGCGCTGATTACCGGGTCGCGCTTAAAGATCGGCTATCAGGCGACATTAATGATGCTGCGCGCCGGCGCGAGGGTGATTGCCACGACGCGTTTTCCGGTCGATTCGGCGCTGCGTTACGCGAAAGAAAAGGATTTTGCCGCGTGGAGGAATCGCCTGCACATTTATGGATTGGATTTACGCCACACGCCCAGTGTCGAGCTTTTTTGCAAATACATCGAGCAAGCGTACGATCGCCTTGACATTTTAATCAATAATGCAGCGCAGACCGTGCGCCGTCCGCCGGGATTTTACGCCCATCTTTTGTCTAACGAAATGAAAGGCTTCGATGCGTTGCCGGCCGAGGCCCAGCAATTGTTGTCTTCTTTTGAAGAATGTAAAAAGAGATTGCGATCAACGCAAAGGGAGAGGGCCCTTTCCGTCAGTTGGGACGGCAAGGCCCCTGGCCTGGGGATCCGCGCGTCAGCGCAGTTGTCGCAAATCCCTTACGCCTACGATCACGGCTTACCCGTCGAAAAAGTGTTCCCTCAAGGAAAGCTCGACGCGGATTTGCAGCAAGTGGATCTACGCGAAACCAACAGCTGGCGCCTGCGTTTGGGTGAGATCGACACTGCCGAATTGTTGGAACTCCAGCTTGTCAATGCCATCGCGCCGTTTGTCTTGTGCAACAAGTTGACGCCGCTGCTCAAACGCGACAATACAGGCAAGAAACATATCGTCAATGTTTCGGCGATGGAAGGCAAGTTCCACCGTTATGTCAAGACAGACCGCCACCCGCACACCAACATGGCCAAGGCCGCACTCAACATGCTCACTCACACATCCGCCAGCGATCTGGCGAAATCCGGAATTTTTATGAATTCCGTGGATACAGGATGGGTCACGGACGAAGACCCCGCTGCCCTTTCCCTGCGCAAACAACAAGTGCACGATTTCCAGCCGCCCTTGGACATTGTTGACGGGGCGGCGCGGGTGTGCGACCCGTTTTTTCACGGCATCCTGTCCGGCAAGCATTGGTGCGGCCAATTCCTCAAGGATTATTTCCCCATCGATTGGTAATAAAATTTAATTCTATTTTAATCTTCTTTTAAATTCCACAGAAAACTATTGTTCCGGCTTCACCCTCCGCCTACAATAAATTCTATGATTCTTTATGGGCGTTGGATCGCCGCTTCTTTTTTGTTTTCTTGTCTAGCTGGCTGCGCAACGCCGCCTGCATTGATCCTTTACGCGCCCCCTAGCCAGTTGCCGCATACTTCCCCATTGATGAAAACAGCCGGGTTTTGGATCGGCCGGCATCCTGACCCGGACAAGATGATTCTTTCCGGCGAGGCCATTGGCCAGTTCAACGCCGATATTCGGGAACGCTTAACGTTGACAAAAGATCTACGAACCAGGGCCGTGGCGATCGATGGTCTCAGTCTCAAAGTTTCGATAGATCAATTGTTGGTGGATATGGCAACAAAAGAATATTTTTTGGCGAATGGGCAGCGTGCCCAACAGGATTTTTTCACAAAACAAAGAGAGAATGTGTATCTGGATGGTATTCCTTTGAATGTTGAGCCGCGATTTGGATTGATCGCGCATTATGCGGATCAGCGGTTTTTCCCAACGTCCCAAGGATTGTACGCCCAAGCCTTTGATATTGACTTTGACGAGCTGCAGAACAGCGCCTTGGATGTGGGCACGCCCGTCGTGGTCCGGCATCAGAGCGCGGATGGGCAATGGGTTTATGTGGAGGCGGATAGCAGCGAAGGCTGGGTCGAAGCGAAAAACGTGGCCATGTGTTCTCGGGAAAAATTTAGGGAATTTTTTGATGCTCCGTCATTTGTTGTCGCCACGGATGCCAAGGCGGATATTTTTCTGGATCCCGCATTGCGTCAACATTATGATTCTGCCCACATGGGGACGAAGTGGCCCCTCGTCCAGGAAACCGATATGTCGTATGCCGTTTCTTTGCCTTTACGCGATGCCAACGGCCAATGTGATTGGCAGACAGGATACATCGCGAAGGCCCAAGCGCATCGTGGTTTTTTGGCTTACACGCCGCGGACGATTTATCAACAGGCCTTTAAGCTCTTGAACGCGCCTTATGGATGGGGCGGGATGTATGGAGGGCAGGATTGTTCCAAATTGATTCAGGAAGTGTTTGCCACCGTCGGGCTTATTCTTCCGCGGGATTCCAAGAACCAAATCCGTGTCGGGCGAGTTCAAGATTTAATGGTCCTTAAGAATAGCGATAAAGAGGAAACGATTGAACAACAAGCACAGCCGGCCATCACACTATTGGGCCTTAAAGGCCACATCATGCTTTATCTGGGAACGTGGGAGGGGCGGGCTTACGGCATCCACGCCATTTGGGCGTACCGTCAACAAGCCGGATCCAGGGACGATGTTTTTGTCCTCAATCGAGTTGTCCTTTCTGATTTGTCTCTAGGCGCAGGATCGCACAAAGGATCGTTGGCCGATCGAATCATTTCTTTTAACATTTTGGACCTCAATCCATGAAAGAAAAATCAGGGATCATTAAGAAAACATCCGTCAAGATTTTACGCCGGCCGTTAAATCAGCCGTTTCGTACTGCCACCGGCGAGCACAAATCTTTAGAGAACGTTTTGTTTTCGCTTGAATTAGCTGATGGGGTCCGCGGATGGGGAGAAGCCGCGGTCGCGACGCACATCACCGGCGAAACGGTCGAGAAAACGCAAAAGAACCTTAAACATCTCGGGCCTCTATTGCGCGGGCAGAATGTCAGCGATTATTTGCGTTTGAGCACCAAGCTGCGTGAAGTTTTGGCCGGGAATCCGGCGGCGTTGGCGGCCGTCGAAATCGCGTTGGTCGATGCGCTGACACGCCAGAAGAAAATTCCATTATGGAAATTTTTTGGGAAGAAATGCGCGCTGCTCAAAACAGATATCACAATTGTGATCGGGAGCCTAGTAGAGACCCAGGCCGCCGTAGAACAATTCTTTAAACAAGGGTTTCGTACGTTTAAGATCAAAATCGGCCGTGATTTTGACTTGGATTATAAGAGAATCTTGGCTGTTCATCGGCTTTCCCACGGGAGTGATATTTATCTGGATATTAATCAGGGATATTCGGCCGAGGAAACGTTAAGCCTTCTCAAAGAGTTAGGGGTCGACGGCATCCGTCCGGCGTTGTTAGAGCAGCCTGTCCCCCGCCAAGACTGGGACGGGTTAAAGAAAATATCGCGGTCGACCGATATCCCGGTGTGTGCCGATGAGAGCGTGCGCCACGTGGGGGACGCGGCCTTGGCGATCCGTGAAAAAGCGGTTTCCGTCATCAATATTAAATTAATGAAATTCGGTTTGTTTGAGGCGCTGGAAATTATTGCCTTGGCCCAATCGAATAACGTCGGGTTGATGATCGGCGGGATGATGGAATCGTCCTTAGCCATGACAGCGGCGGCGCACATGGCGGCGGGGATGCGGTGTTTTCAATATATTGATTTGGATACGCCTTTTTTTCTCAAACACGATATTGTCCGTAACCGGTATTTAAGCAAAAATGGTGTTTATGATTTACGTGACGTGAAAGCAGGGATCGGCCTGCGGTTGTAATCTTCAATGATGATTAAACATCCTTTCCTCATTATTTTTGTTCTCTTGACGATCGAAATCACGATCCTGTGGTTGAGCAAGCAGGAGCGATTTAAGAAATATTTCTCATTTTTACCGTCCATTTTTTGGATTTATTTTATCCCGATCATCGCTTCTTCGGTTGGCTTGATTGACCCGAAAAGCCCCATTTATTCAAGCATTTCAACGCATTTATTGCCGGCAAGTTTATTCCTTCTATTAATCGCCGTTGATATTAAAGCGATTTTGCGTTTAGGGAAACCTGCTCTCATCATGTTTCTGGCGGGGAGCTTTGGCATTATGGTGGGTGCTCCGTTGGTCTTTTTCTTATTTAAGCCATGGATTGGAGAGGCCTTTTGGTCGGGGTTTGGAGCGTTGGCCGGTTCGTGGACAGGAGGGAGTGCCAACATGATCGCTGTTAAAGAGGCGATCAATACTCCTGACGAAGTTTTTCTTCCCATGGTCATTGTGGACACGATTGTCCCTTATGTTTGGATGGGGCTTTTGGTGGCGGCCTCTTCCCGGGCAGCGATGTTTGACCGATGGACAAAGGCCGACCGTCACTACCTGGACGAGCTAAGCCATCGCGTGGAGAAATTAGCTTCCCAGGAACCCTTGTCCTGGCGCGTGGATACCACACTGTTGATTTTAGCCTTGGCGGTGGGAGGAGGTTTTCTAGCTTCAGCGTTAGCAAAGTTTCTTCCTGTGATTAAGGACGTCATCTCGACGTACGCGTGGACAATCATCATTGTCTCGATGTTAGGGATAGGGATTTCGTTCACCCCGGCGCGCCGGTTAAGCCATTACGGTTCGACATGGATTGGTTATTTTATTTTGTATTTTGTTTTAACGACCATCGGGGCGAAGGCCAGTTTGGTGAATATTCAATCAACAGCTGTCTTGATTTTGGCAGGAGTTGTTTTGACATTATTCCATGCCGCCGTTCTTGTCGCGGTGGCCAAATTGATCCGGGCTCCTTTGTTCTTGGCCGCGACGGCCAGCCAGGCAAATGTGGGAGGGGTGGCCTCGGCCCCGATTGTGGCGGAAATTTATCAGCCCGGATTAGCCGCCGTCGGATTATTGATGGCGATTTTAGGGAATATCATTGGCACGTATTTAGGGATCCTGGCCGCGCAAATGTGCCGGTGGTTTATTTAAGCCCCGCCCAGGCGGGGTAGGGAGGCTTATGAATATGAAAAAAAGTTTTTTAACAAGTTACGCGTCTTCGTTGATCCTGATCGCCGCGATTATTGTGGGGTGCATTCTAGGCCTCATCTTTAAAGAACGCGCCTCCCTGCTAAAACCATTTGGCGATGTTTTTTTAAATCTTCTATTTACCGTCGTCGTGCCGCTTGTGTTTTTTTCGATTGCCTCGGCCGTAGCCGGCACGGCCAATACCCACCGTTTAGCCAAAATATTTATTGCCATGCTTTTAGTTTTCATTGCCACAGGGATTGTGGCTTCGATCTTGATGATCGTGGGGGTGTTGGCCTACCCGCCGGCGCAAGGCTTGCAGATCGCGCTGATCCCGCAGATGGCGGCAGAGCCGGTCAAAATATCGGACCAGATTGTCCGCGCGTTCACGGTCTCGGATTTCGGCGATCTTCTTTCGCGCAAAAACATGCTGGCCTTGATTGTTTTTGCCTTAATCGTCGGATTAGCGACGCTAGCGGTGAAAGAAAAAGGGAAACCATTTGCCCAATTCTTGGCTTCCGGGAATGAAGTGATGACGCACGCGATTGGCATTATCATGTTGTACGCGCCGATCGGGCTGGGAGCGTATTTCGCTTATCTCGTTGGGGTGTTTGGCCCGGAACTGTTGGGTTCTTACGGCCGGGCCATGTTGTTGTATTATCCGTTAGCGATTTTTTATTTTTTTACCGCCTTTACCGTTTACGCCTATATCGCGGCGGGCAAGCGAGGTATTCAGCATTTTTGGAAGAATATTATTCCCGCGTCTCTGACGGCTTTAGGGACAGGAAGCAGCGTGGCCACGATCCCTTTGAATTTGGACGCGGCGCGCAAAAACGGTGTCCCCGAGGACATCCGGGAAGTCGTGATTCCTATTGGAGCAACGATCCATATGGAAGGGTCGTGTTTATCGGCGATATTAAAGATCGCTGTTTTGTTCGGAATTTTTCAAATGGATTTTTCCGGGCCTGGGACGATTTTTACCGCGATCGGGATTGCTCTTTTGAGTGGGACGGTGATGAGCGGCATTCCGGGAGGAGGGTTTATCGGTGAGCTCTTGATTGTCACGCTTTACGGCTTTCCCATCGAGGCATTGCCGATTATCTCGATGATTGGGACGCTCGTGGACCCGCCGGCGACAATGGTGAATGCCATTGGGGATAATGTGTCGAGCATGCTCGTGGCCCGTATTTTGGGTGGGAAAAATTGGATGCCTGCACATGAAATCGTTTAGCCGAATTTATTTTTTCGTCCTATTAATTCTACTGTTAGGTTCGACAAGTTTTGGTGATGAATTCTTTCCGCCGGCTGAGTTACAACGGTTAGGCCCGGATGTTAAACAGGCGATTGTCGTGCACGGTCACGGCCCAAACGATTTAACCGCAACGTTGTCTGTTTGGCAGCGTCGTGAGGAGGGGAATCAATGGCAAAATATTCTTCCCGAAATCAACGCTGTTGTCGGGCGAAACGGCATCGCCCCTTTGGGTGAGAAAAGAGAAGGGGACGGCCGAACACCGTCGGGAATCTTTTCTTTACAGCGCGCGTTTGGGTATGGCCGGGAAGTCAAAACAGGATTATCCTATCAGCAAGTCACCGAAAATGACCTATGGATCGATGATGTCGCCTCGCCGCAATATAATCAATGGGTGAAGGCGCCATCCGAAGCGCAATCGTTCGAGCGGCTTAAGCGTGATGACGATTTATACAAATATGGGATTGTTGTGGAATATAATACCAATCCAGTCGTCCCGGGGAAAGGAAGCGCGATCTTTATTCATGTGTGGCGCGGCCCCCAGCAGCCGACGGCGGGGTGTGTGGCTTTGTCAGAAGAAAATATTCTAAAATTATTAGATTGGTTAGGTGTGGTTAATCAACCGGTCATTATTGTCAACAAAGAAGCAATCTAGTTAGGATGAGTTATGGTTAGGCTGTTGTATGTATTCGTTTTATTTGTTTTGATGGGATGTGCCTCGTGGCCCCCGCTGCTTCAAGAAAAGATTTTTCCTCCTTCGGCCCCTCATATCATTGTTGATGATTTTTCTCTTTTGGATCAAGATGGGAATTTTCATCAACTCTCTTATTATTCCGATCAAAAAGCCATCGTCCTGATTACACAAGGGAATGGCTGCCCTATTATCCGGCATCAAATCGGGTATTTGAATCAATTAAAGGAACAGTACGAACCTTTAGGCGTTGTGTTTCTCATGCTGAATGCTAATCCTCAGGACGATCGTCAGGCCATCGTCAAGGAAGCCCAAGAGTATGGGATTCAAATTCCTATTTTAAAGGACGACGCGCAAATCGTTGCTTCCCAATTGAGTCTTACACGCACCGCCGAGGCCATTGTCATCGATCCTCGCAATGGATCAATTGTTTACCGGGGGGCCATTACGGATCGGATGGATTATGAATCGCAAAAAAATACGGATGAACACCATTATTTGCGCGATCAATTAGACGCGATCTTGGCCAATAAACCGGTTTTGTTGGCGCAAACACCTGTTAAAGGGTGCCTGATTCAGATAGGTGATAAAGACACGGCACGTTCTCCCAATTATGTCCAGGATGTTGCTCCCATTTTGATTGAAAAATGTTTGCTGTGCCATTCGCCGGGCGCGGGAGCACCGTGGAGCATGGAGAATTATATCAAAGTCCGGGGGTGGGGGCCGATGATCGGCGAAGTCGTGCGGACTAAAAGAATGCCCCCGTGGCATGCGGATCCTCAATACGGGTCGTTTAACGATGATTTATCTTTGTCGCCACACCAAGTTCACACGCTTGTCCGATGGGTTGAGCAGGGCATGGCGCGCGGCGAGGGAGAAGATCCTCTGCTGAAAGCCCCGCGTCCGTCGAAGGAATTCTGGCCTTCGGGTAAACCGGATTTAGTCTATTCGATCCCTGTGCAGGATATTCCGGCCACGGGGGTTTTACCTTATCGAATTATTGAAATGACCCAACCTTTACAAGAAGACGTCTGGGTCAAGGCTGTTGATCTGCGTCCCGAGAATAAGCAAGTTGTCCATCACGCGAACGTCACCGCCTCTTTACCCAATCAATTGACTCAAGAAAATTTCCCATCGCGCACCGGCTTACAGGTCGAAGGCGTCGGCCAGGTGATCGCCAGTTACGCGCCGGGGTACCGGCCTTTTGTTTTGCCGCCCGACACGGGGCTTTTTATCCCCAAGGGCTCGCGGCTGACGTTTTGGATCCATTATGTCACGACGGGAAAGCCAGAAAAAGACGCGGTTTTGTTAGGGCTTTATCTGCATCGCACTCCCCCGCCAAAACCCTATATTGTCGATCAAATTTCCAACAAGAACTTTCGTATTCCTCCGGGAGACAAACATTATAAGGTTAGAGGGGAATATCGTTTCGCGAAAGACGCCCTTCTTTACATTTTGGTCCCGCATATGCATTATCGGGGAAGAAGCATGCGGTTTACGGCCAAGTATCCCAACGGGAAGACAGAAATTTTGCTTTCAGTCCCTAATTATAAATTCCCTTGGCAGCGTCGATATATTTTTCAAGAGCCTAAGAAAATCCCCGCCGGGACAACAATGATGGCTGAGGGGATTTATGATAATTCGGCACAGAATCCGTTAAACCCTAATCCTTCGCAGGAAGTCACATTCGGCCAGCAAAGTGATGATGAAATGTTCTCCGGGTTTTTGGGGTATACATGGGAAGAGAGACGATAATGTCATCCCGAGAATCTCCCCTACTTTATGCTGTTTCCAAAAAAGCCGGCAAGGCGATTATGGATTACGGTATGATCCAGGAAGGGGACAAGATCGCCGTGGCTGTTTCCGGCGGCAAGGACAGTTTGTCGTTGCTGCATATTTTGCGGCACCGCCAAAAGGTCAGCCCCGTTGATTTTGAGTTCACCGCTGTCCATGTCGATTTTGACTTTGCCGATTTTGATCCGCAACGTCTTGTCGATTATCTGGGAGCCCACAATTTCCCTTACATGGTTGAGAAAGTCGATTCGCTCAAAGGGGAACGTTACGAGGACATTGATTGTTTCCGGTGGTCGGGGAAACGGCGCAAAGCCCTTTTTGACCTGGCCGGCCGCCAGGGGTTTACCAAGATCGCCTTCGGCCATCATTTGGACGATATTGTCGAGACAATCCTCCTTAATCAGTTTTATCGAGGAGAAGTCAGCGCGATGAAACCCAAGCAGGTGTTATTCCAGGGAAAAATCACGATTATCCGCCCGTTGGCTTACGTCCGCGAAGAAGCGATGGCCGCGTTGGCGCAAACATTAAATATCCTGTCGGTCGGGCAATCCAAGTGCGCCAATGACGACACGTCGCATCGCATGAAAATCAAGCACATGCTGCGCCAAATGGAAAAAGATAACCCCGCCATTGTCAGCAATATTTTTAAGAGCCTCCAAAACATTAAAGAAGAATATTTATTGAACCCCGTGTAGTTTCCCCGGGAAGTTCAGCCCTCCACGAGCCTTGACATTTGCGAAGAATGGTAGGAAAATGAAATCACTTAGAGGAGGTTTTTCTTGCCCAGGAAATTATCCGCACGTAACTTATCTGAAACATTCTTCGATGCTGACCAGCGTCAAAAAGTTTTTGCCCAGTCCCCCTTAAGTTTTCGCATGCGGCCAACGGATTTATCGGGATACATCGGCCAAAAGCACATTTTGGGCCCCGGGAAATTATTGACACGCGCGATCGAGTCCGATCGATTAAGTTCCCTGATCCTTTACGGCCCGCCGGGTGTCGGGAAAACCACATTGGCCCAGTGCATCAGCACTAAAACCGAGGCTGTTTTTGAGAGGATCAACGCCGTTTCCTCGAATGTTGAAGAGATGCGCAAAATTTTGGCCGCGGCCCAGAACCGCCGCTTGCAAACACAAAAGAAAACAATCCTTTTCATTGATGAAATTCACCGTTTTAATAAGTCCCAGCAGGATGTGCTCATGCCTGATTTGGAAGAAGGGTACGTAACCTTAATCGGCGCGACAGTGTTTAATCCTTTTTTTGCGTTAATCGGGCCGTTGTTGTCACGATCACTTGTGTTTGAATTAAATGCTTTAAGCCGGGAAGAAATTGGGAGCATTCTTAAACGCGCCCTGGCGGACAAAGAAAAGGGATTGGGGCTATTGCCGATCAACGCTTCGGACGAGGCGTTAAGATTGATCGCGGATGTTTGTGAAGGCGATGCCCGTCGGGCGTTAAACGCGTTAGAGGTCGGATGCCTGACCGCACCCCGCAACGCCAAGGGAGAGATTGATTTTGATCTCAACGTGGCGCAGGAATCGATCCAAAAGAAACAAGTGAATTATGACCGTGCCGGTGACCAGCATTACGATACCGCGTCGGCGTTTATCAAATCGATGCGCGGGTCAGACCCGGACGCGGCGCTTTATTGGATGGCGAAGATGCTTTACGCCGGTGAAGATCCGCGTTTTATTGCCCGGCGGATTTGCATTTGCGCGGCTGAAGATGTCGGCAATGCCGATCCCCAGGCGTTGGTGTTGGCAAACGCGGCGTTACAGGTGTCCGAATTTGTCGGCCTCCCGGAAGCCCGGATCCCGTTGGCGCAGGCGGCGGTGTATGTGGCTTGCGCGCCCAAATCCAACGCGGTATACTTAGGCATCAATAAAGCCATTGATGCCGTCAAAAATAACCGCGTCCAGGAAGTCCCTGTTCATCTCAAAGATTCACATTATCCGGGCGCAAAGAAGTTGGGCCATGGGCAAGGCTATCAATACGCCCATGATTACGAAGGCCATTACGTCGATCAATCGTACTTAGGCGTTAAAGAAACCTTTTACGAACCTACCAATATCGGCTTTGAGCAAAAAATTCAAGAACGACTTAACGCAAGAAAGGGGAAGGCGAAAGATCCGCAAGAGTAAACAAATCTTTATTAACTATTTCAAATATCCACGGGGGACGGAGAAAGATGATGAGTGCATCAAAAGGAAATGTTTTGATCGTCGATGATGAAATAGAAATGCGCAGGAAATTTAAAAAGCTTCTTAAAGAAGACGGCTTTGACGTCTATGAGGCTAAAGACGCGCTGGACGTTGCCAACGTCCTGATGCGGGATGGAAGAAAATTAGATTTAGTGCTTTTGGATATCAACATTGCCGAAATTAATGGCCGGGATATCTTTGATATTATCATAGGGTATTCACCGAATGTCAAAGTGATTGTCACCAGCGTCTTCCCTGTGAAAGATCAAAAGTTGCGCGTGCCTAAGGCAAACGATTATTTCAATAAAGCCGATGAGGGCCCCTTATTGCTTAAGAAAATCAGCGATTTGATCGGTTTCTAACACGGTTTCTAACATTGATTATTAGAAAGTTATTGTTAGCAACTTTTTAAAAGTGGACACTTTTTGAATTAAAAGTAGACAGGTAAAAAGTTCTTGTTCTTCGACTTGTTGTGCAGTTATTTGTTCAAAGACGATAAAAATGTCCGTTACGGCATGACCAGATTAGATGCCTGGGTTTATCGTCATTGCCCTGTTTTTCACAAGTACAGCTATCGTCAAATCATCAAACTTGTTAAAAATTGATTTCTGATGGAACAGGGTCGTTTTTTCAAAGCTGGGGGAGTCTTATGCTAAAGTATCTGCGCCTTCTGATCGCCTTTGTGTCCATTTCATGGGGAACGCTTGCCGCTGCTCCGCTCCTCCAGGCCGAAGCTGTTTTCCCCAAGATCAATATTCGCGGTGATAAGATCTACGCGGGGGATGAGGAGCTTCTCCTGGTCACGGTAGGGTATTCCCATCTGCGTCCCGGGCAGGATTTCGGCGACCCGGTGCCCTACAAGGATTTCGGGTATGATCTTCTTGATCTGGATATGAAAAGGATCAAGGAAGCTGGTTTTAATTCGATACGGACTTGGGATCTTTCTGATAAAAAGTATCTTGAGCTGGCTCAAAAACATGGCCTTTGGGTTGTCGGCGGTATTTGGCTCAATCAGAAGATTGATTTATCGAATCAAGCTGAACTAGAAAGGCAGATTGAAAAAGTACGGGCCGAGGCCAGTGCATATGCCGAGTACCCTAACGTGGCAATGCTTCTTATTCTTAATGAGCCTGATTTCACCATGATCGCCGGCCGGGATCCCGGGAAATTAAAGGCGTACTTTGACCGCCTAGTCGTGGCGGCGCACGCATCCTGCCCGGGGGTTCCGGTCAGTTTTTCGAATTGGCCAAACGCGGCCTTCATTGATTCATTATCGTGGGATATTATTTCATATAATCTTTATGCCACGATGCCTAGGTTTCAGAATTCGATCGGCTATCGGGGATATGTTGAGGGGATGATAAAAGCCAAAAGTGCCGGTAAGCCCTTTTATGTTAGCGAATACGGGTTTTATACACCCACCCCCAATCTGGATACTGCAGATATATTTTCTTATAATTACGTTGATAGTGAGAAGAAACAGTGTGATTTTCTGCTTCGGGACATGGAAACATTGTATCAGCTCCCAATCGCTGGCGGAGCATTGATGAGCTGGACGGATAATTGGGACCTCGCTTCAGCTATGCCATCGCCATCAATCATCCGACCATCCGGCTGGATCGATAGGGAAACGCACGACAATGACTGCGTCGAATGGGCTGGAATCTTGGGAATGGATAGAGATGTTAAGGGCCTTCCGCGGCTTAGTTATAGCGTTATTTCACGTGCAAATCAGAGCATTCTTACTCAGCCGGATGCTGAGACGCTTTATTCAGCCCAGGTTCCTGTTTCGATTTATATCGGGGATCGCGTGAACCGGGTGAATTTGATTATTGATGGAACAGAAATTAAAGATCTCCCGAAATCCTCTAATCACTGGGTGCGTTACCAATATGTGGCAAAGAAGAAAGGATTAAAGAATCATTCTATCAAGGTCATGGCAATTGATCAGTCGAATCAGTTGATCCATACGATTGAACGATCTTTTTGGACGGCTCAAGATAGCCGCTTGCCTAAGATTGCGATCTCACAGTTGAAAGATGAGAAGACTGGGGATGTATATTTTAGTTTTTTACTGAAGGATAGGAACGAAGATCCGATCATTAACGCGCCAGTTCAGTGGGTGATCTTTGATGCTTATTCCTGGAAAGAAAGTGAGGGCTCCTGTCTAACAGGAACGGATGGGGCCTGCCGCGCTAGACGTGTGTCATTTTCTCAGGTTCAACTTGTTGGTGCCCGTTATGATTATATGCGCGATGGCTTTAGGAAAAAGATCACTGACTTGTATATTTACACCTATCACTAACGAAGTTGCCATTCATGGTATCGCTGTTTAATCCAATAATTCTAATTTACAATAAGAATTCCCCTTGTTTGTGGGCATTACCCACTTGACATACAGTGGGCATTATGTTATATTTATAACAGAAAATCGAACGCAAGGAGGGATGTTAAAATGTTAGTCGAATTAGACTCTCGAAAACGGGTGCCACTGGGAAGACTTGTAAAGGGATTATCGACAAAACTCTTTAATGCGAAGCTCATTAACGGAAAGATCATCCTAGAACCGATGAGAGTCGTTCCCGAAGATGAAGCGTGGCTTTACGAAAATCCTAAAGCATTTGCCAGCGTCAAACGGGGATTAAAAGATGCACGAGAAGGTAAAGTTACAAAATTCGATCCCAATAAGGAATAATCATGTTTCAGATTTTCTTAACGGGTGAGGCCCAGAATCAATACCTGTATTTAGAAAAAGATAAAGGGCTTAATAAAAGATTCAAAGCCGTCCGCAAAACTCTTCGGATTCTTGAGAGCAACCCACGCCATCCAGGTCTTCAAACCCACAAGTTCACGACACTTAATGGTCCTAATGGCGAAGAAGTTTTTGAGTCTTACGCTGAACAGAATACCCCGGCCGCCTACCGAGTATTTTGGTATTATGGGCCAAAGAAGAATGAAATTACAATCATCTCAATAACGTCTCATCCTTAAAAAAATCCTAACATAACATTTGACCTCTGGCCGAGGTTATTTTAAAATACTTTTAACTTATCATCAGGACTTTTCCCACATAGTTCTTATGGGGAATCCGTCGAAAATTCCTCAAAACACGCCCCAACAGTGCCTCCCAGCCATCTTTAGTCATGAAATAATGGCTTCCTGGTTTAAGAACATCAATACAGCCGGGTGAAAAGCTGGGGCACATACTTGAACCCGACGAATAGAAAATTTTTAACAGGGATTTGCTTTTTATAAGAGGAGGGTGGTATACTTTAATCGACAAATGGTAGTGCAAGGGTAAACCATTCGTAAGGATGGGACACAAAGCTATCCCGCCGTTTCTTAAGAAATTTAAGGAAAGCGGGACCCCGTCTTCCACTAAGAAATTAGATAGGCGGGGCAGGGCCTTACCCCGCCAGAAAAGAGTTGGGCGGGGAGGGTAGCCAGTTACCACGATCGAAAAAATCGAAAGTGAGAAAATGTGGCCTATTCTTTACGAAGAATAGGTTTTTTTATGATGGGATAAACATCCAACGAAAGGAATTCAACGTGCGTTTTGGAAAAAACCGAGAGGGGTTAACGCTGGTCGAGCTGTTAATGGCCCTGCTGATTTTGATGCCGATTTTTGTGACCGTCATGTTTGCTTTTATTAAAGCCATTGAATTAAGTGAGATCGCGCGGAATACGTCGCTGGCGGTTTGGGCTTCAAAAAACAAAATGACAGAAATCGAAAATGACGACTTTATCGATGTGCCAGGCTATCACCAGGTTTCATTTACGAGCACTTCGTTGACGGGCACAGGGGTTACGTATGTGGATAGTTCAAACCCGAACCTTTTAAAGGTGACGATTAGCTTTAGCTGGCGTCAGAAGAACGGGAGAATTATTGGTGAAGATCAGGACCTGGACGGCCAATTGGATGCAGGCGAAGATGCCAATGGCGACAATCAATTGAGCTCACCTGTGGGATGGACGACATTGATTGCGGATGTGTCATGAGGACAAAAAATATGAATAAGAACCAATCAGGATTTTCTTTAGTGGAGATGTTAGTGGGGATGTTGATCCTTAGCATCATCTCAGCCGCCGGCTTTATGCTGTTTATCTCCGGGGAATCGGCTTGGTCGTTGACGGATACACAAATCCGCTTGCATCAAAGTTTACGCCAAACATTACAGCACGCTTCCATGGAATTGCAGGAGTCAAACAGCGGGCAATTAACGATATTTAACAATACGGGGACGAACAATACGGACATTGTCCGGTTTTCAATCCCCCTGTGTGCTTGCGGGACAAGCCCGATGGATGAAAATGGAGATGTCAAAAGTTGGGGGGCGCCGCTGAATTGGGGAAGCTCCGGGTGCCTCACCAGTTTTCCTGTCGAGATAGGCGGAGACGTCAAAATTTGTCATTTGGTTGCCGGCGATCCCAATGATACACAGGATTTAACTGTGCTTCCTTCCGCTGTTAATGCCCATTTGTCTCACGGAGACTGGCTGGGGGAATGCAGCAATTGTACCCCGACGGACTATACAAACCGGTTTGTTGAATATCAAGTCAATGCGAGCAGTCAGTTAATCAGGCGGATTTTAAATAGTACATTTGACGAAATCAACCAGGCTGTTGTGGGAGAAAATATTTCAGATTTTCAAGCTTCTTTGGCCGGCGAAATTGTGACATTGACAATTACAGCCTCCGGGACAACGAATCAACACAGACAAGTTACGACAAACCAAGCGATCAATGTGGCTTTGCGTAATTAAAGGAACGAGTATGCGTAAACTGAAGAATGAAAAGGGAATGGCTTTAATTCTCACGTTGCTGTTTAGTGTCATTCTGTATGCCTTAAGCGGGATATTTCTTTTACGGGTGGTCAACGAAAGTAATATGGCCCGTGTCGAACGCGAAACGACCAAATCTTTTTATGCCGGGCAGGCCGCCTCGCAAGCCGCCGTTCGTCAGTTAAATATTCTGATTAACGATTTTCTGACAAATACGATTTTGAATTCTGACCCCAGCGGGGTCATCAGTTATGCCACGGGAAAAGTGGCTTCAGGCGACGGCATCGGTTGGCTTGTCTTTGCTGTTCGCGATAATAATGCCCCTGTCTTAACACCAAACGGCGAGCAGGCGGAATATACATTAACATCGGATCTTCTCCCGAGCACGAGTACCTATACTTACAAAATCATTTTTACCGAGAAAGAAGATCCTTCCGTTTCCGGAGACGATGCCTGGGATTTTCCCTTTAATTATAAGGTGGAAGCCAAGGGGACCACTGGTAATTTCAACAATGATGTTTTTATCAACGGGGATTTTACGGTGAGAGTCCAGCGGGATAATTTTGCCAAGTACGCTCTTTTTACCAATAGTCAAACAACCCCTTCGGGAACGAATGTATGGTTTACGGATAAAACAAATTTTGCCGGCCCGGTCCATACCAACGACCGTTTTAATTTTGCGTGGAACCCCAGCGGGACGTTTGAAGAAATTGTCACCCAATTCCAGCAGACAGCACGATTTTATAATAATGGTTCGTCTATTTTACTCGACGCGGCCCTGAACGGGACGAAAGACGTGCCGACGTTTAATAATGAGTTTACTCGCGGAGCCGAGACGGTTACATTGGGGACATCCGCGCAAGAATCCGATATGATTAGTCAAGCCAAAGGCTCCGGGACGTATGCCAGCAAAGGGGTTTATATCCCTAACAGTTCAGGGGCTCTGACGGCAGGCATTTATGTCAAAGGAGATGGGACCATCAGTATGAGTGTCGATGGAAGCAACAATGCTGTTTATACAATCACTCAGGGGTCAAGTACAAAAGTCGTAACCGTTAATCAAACGAGCGCTCAAACAACGGTCCAAGATGTTTCCGCCGGGACAACAACAACTTATTCGGGGATGCCGGATGGCGCGGAGGATGTGGGGACCATTATTTATGTCGATGGGAATGTGACGAGTTTAGGCGGCACGGTTCAATCCGACACTCAATTAACCATTTCAAGTAAAACAGACATCGTGATTACGAATCATGTCAAATATACCGATTACACCCCAGCGACGGGCACACCGGGAGTCGCAGGGTATGTCCCTCCGACGGCCGATGGGACAAATAATATGTTAGGGCTCGTTAGTTGGGGCGGGAGTGTGCGGATCGGAACGGCTGCGCCTAATAACATCGAAATTCACGGGACGGTATTGGCCCAAGACGGAATTTTTACGGTGGATAATTATAGCTCGGGTTCGCCTCGCGGAACCGCAACGTTGTTGGGAGGAGCGATTACCGACGATTACGGAGCCTTTGGGACGTTTAATAGTTCAACAGGGACCCAGGTGTCCGGATACGGGCGTAACTTCGTTTATGATGACAGGATGCAGAACGGACAATCTCCGCCGTATTTCCCGACGTTGGACGCTTTTATTGCCTTTAGTCCCGACATTATGGATAAAATGATTTGGCAACAAGGAGAGTAAGATGGCGTTAGAACAAAAAAATGTATCGGCCATGCTAGGTGTCTTTATGATGTTAATCGTCGGGCTTTGGGGGATCAATCATTACCTCTCCCAACAGATCCAACAAATGGATGAGTCATCAATGGTGACAGGATCGGCTCGTGCCCCGTCTAAAGATCATCAAGCTGCCATTGTTAATCAGCCTCACGTCCTGGTGATTGATCCTGACAATGATCCATTAGCCCCAATGGCGTTGAAAGCGAAGCCTAAGGATTCAGCGCCTTCTGCATCGACGAACCCGCCTGTTGGGGAGCCCATTTATGAGCCTCCTACCGATAACGTGATTTTAGTTCAATAGTGCCCAGGCCTTCCCGAAAGATTATCTTTTCTCATTGTTAAAATCGATTCTTTTATTTTTCAACAATATCTTTAGTGTTACAATAACGGTTGATTCTTTTAGATCATCTCCCCGTTTCTTAACCATCATTCATTGCAATATGGGAATCATCCTCGCGATCGTCGTGGCCTTTTTAACATCCGTTCAGGATATTGTGAGTAAGCGTTTGTTGCGCCGCCTGGATGTGATTGTCGTCACCTGGGGGTGGTGGACATTTTCTTTAGTCCCGTTAGGGATGCTGGCCATGCGCGAACGTCCTTTAATCCCAACGGAGAATTTCTGGCCGGTCCTTGGGGCGGCCGCATTTCTCGTCGTGATTTCCGTCATTTATTACATCAAAGCGCTCTCGGTTAGCGATCTGTCATTAGCGGTCCCCATCCTTAATTTGACCCCATTGTTTTTACTGATCACTTCTCCTCTGATGCTCCACGAGTCGCCCCATCCTTTAGGCGCGGTAGGAGTGGTGTTGATTGTCGCAGGAATGTATCTTCTGTTTTATCAGAAAGAGGATTGGCATGTGTTCGCGCCCTTTCGCAATCTGTTGAAAGGATCGGGCACGCGCTCCATGTTGATTGTCGCCGCGATTTTTAGCATTTCCGGGAACTTAGACAAAATGGGCGTCGTGTTATCCTCGCCATTCCTTTGGGTCTTCTGGCTCAACTTAGCGGTCAGTGTTGTGTTAACAGGAATTTTGATCAGGGACAGAAAATCCATCAAGATGTCTTTTGTCCTTCCTTTATTAGTGCTAGGAAGCCTTAATGCCTTTTGTTTTCTGCTTCAGATGAATATCATTCAATCCATGCAGGTTCCTTATCTGATTGCCATCAAACGAACAAGCGTCATTTTTACCGCCCTTTATGGCTTTACCTTCCTTAAAGAGAAGCAGAAGGGTAAGAGGCTGTTAGCCATTCTTTTGGCTATTGCCGGTGTCTTTTTGGTGGCCCTATCTTCATAAGTTTTCAAAGTTATCATAACATATTCCAACATATATGCTTATAAATCAGCCGGACCATTGACAAATATGGAAAATATGGTATATTAAGATTAACAAGAAATATAGGAGAATTAAGAAGATGACAGAGGGAACGAAGATGAGAAGCCAATTATTAACTACCGGAGAAATTGCTAAATACTGCCAGGTATCCCAACGGGCAGTTTACCAATGGATCAGTGCCGGTAAAATGAAATCTTACAAAACCCCCGGGAGCCACAGCCGTGTCAATCGAGAGGATTTCTTGAGTTTTTTAAGATCCTATCATATGGCGATTCCCCAAGAATTTCATGCTCAATCTCCCGAAGAAAAATGGCTTAGAGTTTTAATCGTTGAAGATGACCGCGGGATTGTGAAAGTTATCCAAAATACGTTAGCTTCCAGCGAACGATTTTTGACGAAAGTCGCTTATGATGGGTTTAACGCCGGGCTTTTATTTTCTCAATTTAGGCCTGATATCGTGACATTGGACTTAAGGATGCCGATGGTTGATGGGTTTGAGGTATGCGCGCAAATCCGTAAAGATCCGGCGAATAAAGATGTAAAAATTTTAGTTATTTCGGATGTTGACGATCCCCAAGAGCAAAAACGTATTCTGCAAATGGGCGCCGATGATTTACTTGTGAAACCAATTTCGAGTGCTGAATTGATGAAGCGTGTTGAGCGTTTAGCGGCGCTTTATTAAGAGCTTGTGATAAAGACAATGGCCCCCCAAATATCATGAACATCAACATTTGTGCAAAAAAGTTTTTCTCAAGAAACATTATAAGCAAGAGATGTTGCGTTCCCAAACGCACATGCACGCCGCGGCACTGTTACGGGGTTGCGGCGTGCCTCCCCCTGGCAACCCTCACGATTTATTCGTCAACGAGATTAAGCAATTCGGCAGGTTTATCGATCAGAAAAGTGGGATGATGCCGGCGTAACGAATCAGAGGAATTATACCCCCACGTCACCGCCGCCACACGAAGATTTAGCCGCTGCGCCGCCACAATGTCACGGATTTCATCGCCAATATAAATGGTATCTTTCACGGCAAGTTTTTTGTCACGAAGCAATTTGGCCAGGACAATATTTTTGCTCCAAACATTGGATGTCGTGTGGATAAAATCAAAAATATCCAATTGGTGGGTTTGAAGGAACCGGTGAATATTGGCCGCTGTGTTAGAGGAAAGGATCCCCATGGTGATGTTTTTGGATTTGAGTTGATCAAGGACTTCTGTCAACCCCGCGAAAGGATCCAGTGAATCCATATTTTCGTAAAACAACTTTTTTGCTTTCGCAATAATCGCCGGAATTTTTAACATTGGAACTTTGAGATGTTGAATGACTTCTTGCGATGTCTTGTTTTTCAATAGGGGGATCTCTCCGGGTGGGATCGTTTTGTAATGAAACTCAGAAGACAATTGATTACTGATCTTAATCAGATAATGGTGCGTGTCGGCGATTGTTCCGTCAAAATCAAAAATGAGGACAGTGTTTTTGAGTTTCATGTTGGAGGTCATTATAGCACAAGGATAGATGATTGTGAACGCACGCTCCAATTCCAGTTGCGCGCGTTCACGCGCGTTCGCAATTGATTGACTCCACACATGCGAGTGGTATAATGATTTTATGGAGCCGGATGAAATTTTTAAGCCGTCGAACAAAAAACTCGCCCGCGGGCGCGGGGCGACACTTAACCCCGCCAATCGTTTTGATCTGATCTCCGTTGAACGTGATCCTGAGTCCGAAGAACCTCTGGAACAAACGATCCCCACCCAATATTACGATGACACAACCAAATCGATTTTGAGCACAAGCGACAGCCCGGATTTGGGCCGGATGACCAATGTTAACGCTTACCGTGGGTGCGAACATGGCTGTATCTATTGTTATGCCCGCCCGGGGCACGAGTATTTTGGGTTGTCCAGCGGATTGGATTTCGAAACAAAAATATTTGTTAAGCGCCGCGCCGCCGAGCTTCTGCGCAAAGAATTAAGCAAGCCGACCTGGAAACCGCGCGTGGTGACGATGAGCGGGGTGACCGATTGTTACCAGCCTGCGGAGAAACATTTCAAAATTACCCGAGGGTGTTTGGAGGTTTTGCGGGATTTTCGCAATCCCGTTGTCATCATCACCAAAAACCATTTGGTCACGCGCGACATGGATCTATTAAAAGAGTTAAGTGAATATCAAGCCTGTTTCGTTATTGTCTCCGTCACGACATTAGACCGTCAGCTGGCCCGTAAAATGGAGCCGCGCGCGTCTTCGCCCACGGACCGGCTGAAGGCGATTGCCACGCTCCATGCCACCGGGATTCCCGTCGGTGTCAATGTGGCGCCGATCATTCCGGGATTAACTGATCACGAAATTCCCGCCATTCTGAAAGCCGCGGCCAAGGCGGGAGCCCAGTCAGCGTCCTACACGATTGTCCGTTTGCCCTACGCTGTGAAAGATTTGTTCGCGGCGTGGCTGCAAGAACATTTTCCTTTAAAGAAAGAAAAAGTCTTAAACCGCCTGCGCGCCATGCGCGGCGGCAAACTCTACGACGCCAAATGGTCGGCGCGGATGACCGGGGAAGGGGTCCACGCCCAACAAATTGCCTCCTTTTTTGACGTGGCCTATAAAAAGGCGGGATTCCCTTCTGAGGGCCGTCAGTCGCTTAGTGCCAAACATTTTCGTCCACCACCGTCCGATCAATTGACATTTTTTTAAAAAGAAAGACAAGAGAGGGTGGGAAAATGTTATTGACTCGTTCGACCCCGCCGTTGGCGGGGAGAGTCGAATGGGTTGACAAAAAGCCAGGCCGGGGCTAACATAAAACAAATTTTATCAATGTCCTGAGATTGAAGGGGGGAAGCCATGACCGTCCGTTCACAGATAACCAAGATCAGAGAGACCGCCGGCTACAAAGCCCTTTTGAAAAAAGTGAGTGAAACCCTCATCGAAGGCCGGCGGCGCGTCGAGAAAGAAGGCCTGCGCACTTACTGGGAGACCGGCCGCGAGGTCAACGCCCACCTCGCGCGGTACTCTGGGGGCGAAGTCCCGGCTAAAGGCCGGGGCAACGCCGCCTACGGCGAGCAGGTCGTTATCCTTTTGGCCGAAGACCTTGAGATGGGCGAACTGCTTCTCTACCGCTGTATCAGGTTCCATCAAACCTACCCCGATTTCCAAAAAGTATCCGGCTGGAAACTTTTCAAGTGGAGCCATTACCGGGGACTGATCACCGTCCCCGACGACAAGAGGCGTTCTTCCCTTGAGAAGGCCTCTCTCAAAAATGACTGGACGTCCGGAGAGCTCGCCCTGCGGATCAAAGAGGCGCGGCCCGTCAACGCGTCCTCCGGCGTTACTGTCCCCGCGCGGTCCGCGGCTTCCGGCAAACAAGGCCTGCTCACGCCTTTGCGCGGCGAGCTTTATACGTACCGGCTGGTCGAGCGTCCCAACCTTTCACCGGGCGCTGAAGGGGGCCTGCTGGTCGACCTGGGCTTCGGGGTCTTTCACGAAGTGGACGCCCACCTCTTGTCGGCGTTCAGCAAGGATCAGATCATCGAGTCCCGCCCCAAAGACGACGCCTACAAATTTTATCAAACCGGCCGCACGGTCAAAGACCTGTTCACCTACGCCGCGTACGTTGAGAGAGTCATCGACGGCGACACGCTCAAAGTCCGTTTTGATCTAGGGTTCAACGTGTGGATGCGCGAGACCTTGCGCCTGCGGGACATCGACTGCCCCGAAGTGGGCACGCCGGAAGGCGACGAAGCCAAGGCATTCGTCCGCTCGCATTTGAAAGAAGCCCAGCAGATCATCGTGCGCAGTTCCCGTTCCGATAAATATGCCCGGTATTTGGCGGATGTGTTTATCCCTTCAGTGGATCCAGGCTCGAGAGACGAACAACGAGAAACGAGCGACGACATTTATTTAAACAATCTGCTTTTGGAAACCCGAAGAGCGGTGAGGATGTAGGACAAAAATAAGTATTTTATGTGTATATGGAAAATAATTATTCTAAATGACATCCATTATATAAAATTATTTGACAAAATGTATGTTTTAGGCGGAACGTAAAATTATTTTATCGGACGGTTACGGATCGGAAGGCATCAGGCGTCCCCTGTTTTTGTTCGGGTTCCTGTCAAAGGATAACCAGGGCGGGGGTGAATGACAAATCATCGGATCCGAAAGATTTGATACAGGAAGAGAGGTGAGGCATGATCTTCGAGATACGAAAAGCCCGCAATGGATATGTGTTGAAAGTGAGCGGGCGGGAAGGCGCCCCGGAGGAAGTCGTCTACCAGGAAAAATATGGCGATGAAGTTGAATGCTTTGCCGATTTTCTGCGTTATTTGGACGAAGAGTACGGGCCGTCCACCAGCCGCTATTCGGAAAAAAGGATTTATGTCAACGTCGAGCCGGGAGACAAGTTTGAAGGGAAAAACGAAACCGCAAATGGACGATCTCGTTCAACGCATAGATGAGCTGGCTCGGGGTACGCAAATGCTCACCCGTGTGGCCGCGCGCCAATACTCGGTGGAAGTTGAAGCTGTTCTTAAGGCGCGAAGCCGTGATCCGAGGCGTATCGAAAGATGTCTTGACGGCATGCTCGATTTTTGTTTCCACGACGGGGTTCTGGCGCTATATAAAAAACTCTGCCGGTATTACTTTGATATTGACCCGGAGGAGGTGGTTTCATACGTCCACGCTTATCGTGAAATGTGGGATGAGTCCCGGACATTTCAGCCGGAAAAAGAAGGAAAAAGGAACGGGAAGAAGATTGGAAAATAAGATCGGCAAAGAAATGAATTTTAACTCCCCCGAATTCGAGGGAATTAAAAGGTCCGCCTGAAAAAAGGGAGAATGAAAATGAAGAAAATGTATGAAGTGTCCATGGAGATCGCGGGCCCGGCGGCGATGTTTACGCGGCCGGATACGGGGGCGGTTTAATGAGTAAAAATAAGGAAAATTGAGTGACCCAATATTTTGCACATAGCGCCAACAAAGCTGGTAGTCCATGGGAGCCGCTGAAAGAACATCTCCAATGCGTTGCTAAGCGTGCGAGTGAATACGCCGATGTGTTTGGAGCCAAAGAAGAAGCCGCAATCGCTGGGTTATGGCATGACCTCGGCAAATATTCAGAATTATTCACCAAACGATTGAGAGGAGAAATGAGCGGGCTTGATCACTGGAGTACGGGAGCATTGGCAACACTTATTAGTTTTAGAGATAAAGCTGTGGCGGCCGGTTTAGCTGTTCAGGGACATCATATTGGACTTCAAGAAGGTTTTAGCCAGAGAATCCGAGACGATCTTGATATCACCCGATTATCTGACCCGGCGACACACCCACTTGGATTGACGTTGACTGAACCTAACATCAAAGCCCTTCTTGAACGTTTTAAAGCCGATGAATTTGTAATGCCTTCCGCTCCCCAAGTGCCACTTTATGATTTTGTTGCACCATCGGCTGCTGCTATGCTGGATGTGCGAATGCTTTTTTCTGCTTTGGTGGATGCTGATTATATTGAAACTGAAGCACATTTTGAGGGAAAGTCAGACGGGACAAAGGTGTATCGTTACGAAGGTCCAGGTCTGCAAGCCAAAAAGGCCTTTGAAATTCTATCGGTGCACTTGGAGGAGCTTGAACGCGTAACGAAATCTTCTCAAAGCGTGCGAAGAATTCGCAAACATCTGCTCGACACTTGCCTGAAAAAAGCTGGCTTGCCTACGGGTATTTTTACTCTTACGGCTCCAACTGGTGCGGGAAAAACATTGGCGATGCTGGCCTTCGCGTTAAAGCATTCCATCGCTAATACCAAAATCCGCCGTATTGTTATGGTCGTGCCATTTTTAAGTATTATTGAGCAAACGGCAAAAGTCTATCGACAGTTATTTGAACCTCATTTGGGGTCGCTTTACATTCTTGAACATCATAGTCTCGTTGGGGCAAGTAGAGAAGGGCGTGGAGATCAATTGAATCTGGATAATGAAGAGGAGGCCCGTCGTTTGGCTCGGCTATTGGCGGAAAATTGGGATGCGCCGCTGGTCATCACAACAAGTGTACAGCTTTTTGAGTCACTTTTTGCCAATTCACCTGCCAAGTGCAGGAAACTGCACCGCCTTGCCGACAGTATTATCCTGTTCGATGAAGTTCAGACGCTTCCGTCTCGTATCGTGATTCCTTCATTAGCCGCTTTGTCGCGCTTTACAGAACGCTACGGTTGTACGGTTGTTTTCTCAACAGCTACGCAGCCAGCCTTTGATCACCTAAGCGAGAAAGTGAAACCATACGCAACAACAGGTTGGCGTCCCCAGAATATTGTGGAAGATTCACTATCTATTTTTAATCAGGCGCGTCGGGTCCAAATTGATTGGCAAGTTGAGCAAACTCGTTCTTGGGAGTCCGTTGCCGGAGACTTGGCAAAAAATGAAAATTCGCAGTCTCTTTGCATTGTGAATCTAAAACGACACGCGCAAATACTCACAATGCATTTGTACAAATTAATAGATAAAGACGGGTTATTCCACCTTTCCACGAACATGTGCCCTGCTCACCGCGTGAAAGTTTTGAAAGAAGTTTGCGTGCGGCTCAGACCAGACAATTTGCGTCCGTGTCGTTTAATTTCGACTCAATGTGTTGAGGCTGGTGTGGATATCGATTTCCCCGTTGCCTGGCGCGCCTTCGGGCCGCTTGATGCTATCGCCCAAGCTGCTGGACGCTGTAATAGGGAGGGGCGGCTGGACGGCCTTGGCCGAATGGTTGTTTTTCTACCTGAAAAAGAACATGATAGGGAATACCTCTATCCACCTGGTGGCTATAAGCAGGCGACGGAGACTACAAGAACGCTATTTGAGGAAAAAAAGAATGAGGCTTTTAGAAAAGGTATTTCTTTCGAGAATATTTTTGACATTTACGATCCTGAGTTATTCAATCAATACTACAGATTGCTTTACAGTTTGACTCGCGCAACTGAATTGGATCTCGATCTCGAGGATGCATTGCAACGGCGTTCTTTTGTGGATGTGGCCCAGCATTACCGTTTGATTGGTCCAAGTATCAATGTGCTCGTGCCCTATTCGGATGAAATTGATTTATTTGAATCATTAAAGAGGCGGCTCGATAAGGAGGGGCGATTAACGCGTCAATGGATCCAGGACGCGAGACCACTGACCGTCAGTTTGTACCGTCCTAAAAGCGGTGATACTGTTTGGAATTATCTTTATCCTGTGCCTTTGGGATGTGGTGAACAAGCCGACGACTGGTTTATTTATTTAAACAAAGAAGATTACGATTCGTTGCTTGGTCTCAAACCGCCTGATGAGGGTGGAGCGTGGATGACATAAAGGTCAGGCTAATACAAAAGGGGGACAATAGTCCCCCTTTTGATTTAAAAACACTAAATTTTGTTTCAATCCACGCGTTTCTATTAGACGCGACTATAGATATAATAGCAAAAAATTTAAATGTTGCAATATAAAAACAATATATTTTGAATGTTGACAATTCCTGATTTTCTTATTAATATAATCGTAAGTATTCATTAGGATCATTGAAACGAAGGGTGTTTATGATCAATAAATCCAACAATTTTGCTTTTCTCGACAGTCAGAATCTCAATTTGGGGATTAAACAGCAAGGCTGGATCCTCGACTTTAAAAGGTTCCGGGTTTATCTTCAAGAGAAGTACGGGATTTCAAAGGCTTTTTTGTTTATCGGTTATATTCCGACGAATCAGAGCTTGTACACGGCTTTGCAGTCGTTCGGCTATATCCTTGTTTTTAAACCGACACTACAGGGGGCAAAGGGGAAGATCAAGGGCAATGTCGACGCGGAATTGGTGTTACATGCTATGAAGGAGTTGCCGCATTATGACAAAGCGTTAATTGTTTCCGGAGACGGGGATTTTGCTTGCTTGATCGAATATTTGAACAAGATGAAAAAGCTCTTAAATTTGATGATTCCCGATCAAGGCCAATATTCATCGCTTTTAAGAAAATTTAATGCGGAGATTATTTTTATGAATAATTTGCGCGCAAAATTGGAATATCACCAGCCATAAAAAAAGAGAGGCATTGCCGCGGGACGGAACCCTTTGGATAGCCTCTCATCGTGATACATTGTAAATATACTACGTTTTTCACGTAAGTCAAGGGGAAAACCCCTTTTTTCCTCCACTATTTCGGTTCCTAGCCGGAGCGATGTTTGCGGTACAACTGCAAGAGGTACGCGCTAACGTTATCCAGCCCGGCGGCCTTGGCGTCGGACTCGATTTGGGCTTTGTCAGTCGCCGTTGCCCGGATAGTTATCCATTCGGATTTTATTTTTTTAGTTCTGGGTGCGGCTTTTGGGTTTTGCATTTTAGCTCCTTTTTATAATTTATTTGCCTCAACAAAAAAAAGAGAGGCATTGCCGCGGGACGGAACCCTTTGGATAGCCTCTCATCGTGATACATTGTAAATATACTACGTTTTTCACGTAAGTCAAGGGATGAATTTAGTAGAATTCGGAATGCTTTCATGGACTTGAATCGAAAGGAGTAAGGTAGATGAAAATATCCTCTAAACCCCAAATACTCGAAGTTTGGGGCGAGTTTGCTTGTTTTTCGCGCCCTGAATTAAAAGTAGAACGTTTTAGTTATCCCATTATTACCCCCAGCGCGGCGCGGGGGATTTTTGACGCGATTTATTGTAAACCTAACAGAAATCCGGTTGAGGCGCAGTTTCGCTGGCAGATTACGAAGATCGAAATGCTTGCGCCCATCGCTTATATTGCCCTGCGGCGCAATGAAGTGAAGGAGAAAATTGCTCTTGGTACGAAAACAGACCCAACAAAGTATGTCGGAGATTGGTTAGAAGGAATTGCCATGCCCGATCTTATATATGCAGACGCGGATAAGGATTTTAGTGGAAATGATACAAAAGGTCGCACCCAGCGGCAAACCATGGCGCTTAAAAATGTGCGGTATCGTCTGACTGCTGAAATACGTCCCTTCCCTGGGCATGAAGACAAACAGCAGGCGCTTGAAGCGCAGTTCCGGCGGCGTGCCTCTCACGGGAAATGCTTTCATCAGCCGTGCATGGGCTGCCGTGAATTCCCGGCTTATTTTGAGTTGAAGGAGGTTGGTGAGGAATTGAGTGCGGTGGTTGATTATTCCCAAGATATCGGATGGATGCTCTATGATGTCTTCGACTTGCGCCGTCCCGGTTTGCCGTTGATGGAAGGAAAGAAGCCGTTTATTTCTCTGTTTCACGCGCAGATTGAGAAAGGCGTACTCGACGTTCCCGATTTCGACAGCCCCGAAGTTCTGAAACCCGAACAGGAGGCCGCCCATGCTTAATTTATTGATTGATTACGCAAAAACGCACGGTTTAACTATTGAACCTGGTTTCAAACCTAAAACGGTCCGCTGGGCAATTGTTTGCGATAAAGCCGGACGCTTTCTTAATGTTCAGGAATTGGGCAATTCTGATGACAAAAAGAACAGGGGCCAAATTTTCTCTGTATGTCCTGACCTTTCACAGCCTGAGATGAAGGCGGGCGGTTCCGGATGCCGGCATTTTCTGGTGGATAATGTTGAGGTCGTTACCTTACTTGGTAAAGAGGGCGACGTATCCGGTGATAAGAAGGCCAAAGCCAAACATGATTTTTTTGTTTCACTTCTACGGCAAGGAGCGAACGCGATGAAAGTACTCGATAATCTCGCAGATCTTTTGGATTCAGAGGATGCGCTCTCTGCAATCCAACGGGCGTTTGCCGCGAAACGCTTTAAACCGACGTATAGTGTAACGTTCGCCATTACCGGGCGTGTGCCGATGTTTTTGGTTGAAGACAATGCTTGGCACGACTGGTGGCGAGGCTTCCGCCAATCCCTGCTTGCCGGGAAATCCGCAAAGAGAAGAGGGTCTTCTAAAACAGTTTCAGATCAGATTTCCATGAACAAATCGATGCGCTGTTTTGCCAGTGGTGGATTTGTGGAACCCGCATCAACTCATCCTAAAATCGAAGGATTGTCTGATGTCGGCGGATTGTCCATGGGGGATGTCCTGGCGGGATTTAAACAGGAATCTTTTTGTTCATATTTTCTGATTCAATCAGAAAATGCCGCTGTCTCCGGAGACATGGCCGCGGCTTATCGCGGTGGCTTGAATGATTTAATCAAAAATCATTCACGGCGTTTGACCAGTGCCAAAGTTGTTCACTGGTATGCGGGTAAGAAGGAAGTTCCCAATGAACTGGATCCATTAAACTGGCTTGTCGATGTTGAGGATACCGATACGGCTGAGCGTGACGCTCAGAACAGGGCACGTTCTTTGCTGGATTCCATTCGCTCTGGTGAACGTTCGGAACTGTTGCATTATCGTTTCTACTCATTGACGTTATCGGGAGCTTCCGGCCGCGTTATGATCCGTGATTGGATTGAGGGGCAGTTTGGGGAATTGGCCGCGAATATTGATGCGTGGTTCAGTGATCTCGCCATTGTCCGGCGAGACGGAGACACACTTGCCAAGCGTCCCAAATTTCTGGCAGTTTTGGGCGGACTTGTTCGCGAATTGAAGGATATTCCTCCTCCCGTTGAAGCAAAGCTTTGGCGTGTGGCCGTTCGCAAAGAACCGATTCCAGAGTTCGTTATGGCCCAGGCGCTTTCCCGTGTCAAAGTGGATGTTATTCAAGATGAACCCATGAGCCATGCCCGCATGGGATTACTAAAAGCCTATCACATAAGGAAAGGAGACAAGAATATGCAGCCTTACTTAAATGAGGACCATCCAAATCCGGCGTATCATTGCGGGAGGTTGATGGCAATGTATGCCGACCTGCAGTATGCGGCGTTGGGAGACGTAGGTGCCGGTGTGATTCAGCGCTATTATGCCTCCGCCAGTGCCACCCCCGCACTGATTCTCGGGCGGCTCAGCCGCGGCAGCCAGTTCCATCTTAACAAGCTGGAGGGAGGCCTTGCGCATTGGTACGAGCAACGTTTGGCTTCCATTTGGGGGCGTATTCAAGACGCACCTCCGAAAGTTTTGACGCTTGAAGAACAAAGTCTTTTTGCCTTAGGATACTATCAGCAAAAGGCAGCCCCGCGAAAGAGTGCTAGTGATAATAATCAGCAACAATCTAATGTGAAGGAGAAATAATTATGATTACACCTATCGCCAACCGTTATGAATTTCTATTTCTTTTCGACTGTCAGAACGGTAACCCTAACGGTGACCCGGATGCCGGCAACGCCCCTCGCATGGATCCGCAAGACATGCGTGGTCTAGTTTCCGACGTTGCCATTAAGAGACGCATTCGTAATTACGTGCAGGTCAGTCGAGGCAACGAGCCGCCTTATTCCATATTTGTGGAACATGCAACAAACCTGAACAGGCCTATTGCTAAGGCCCATGAGGAGACCGGTGGTCTCCCTGATGAAAAGAAAGGTGCAGGAAAGGATAAGGTGGAGGCGGCCAAACAATGGGTTTGTCGCAATTTTTATGATGTGCGTGCTTTTGGTGCTGTGATGAGTACTGGAGCTAACGCTGGCCAGGTGCGTGGTCCTGTTCAAGTCGCATTTTCACGTTCAGTGGATCCAATATTGCCTCTTGACGCTTCAATTACCCGCATGGCTGTTACGGAAAATGTTAAAGGAATCAGATCCAGTGCTGAAATTAAAAAATGGGAGGATGATCAACCAGAAGATAAACTCCGAACCATGGGTCGTAAATCATTGATTCCTTATGGCCTTTATATCGGCAAAGGATTCATCAGCGCTAACTTGGCTGACCCAGTTCATGGCGGCACGGGTTTTTCAGAGGACGATCTAAAATTGCTTTTTGAAGCGATTCTTAACATGTATGAGCATGATCGTTCCAGCAGCAAGGGATTGATGACCGTTCATCCCGAATATACGTTCGTCTTCAAGCACGTTGGCACAGACAAAGACAAAGAGCAGCGTGCCAGGCAAGCCAAGCTTGGCTGTGCTCCAGCCCATAAACTTTTTGACTTGGTGGAAAGCAAGATTCCCCATATCAAAGAGCCCCGGTCAATCAAAGACTATGGCAAGTTGCCAACTCTGGAAGAGATCCGATTGGCATTACCCGTAGGTATGGAAGTCTATCGGATGGATAAATTGAATTGATTACAATATAAGGTGAACCCAGTATGACCTTAAAACCTTCCATTTACCCCCTCAAACTCACCCTCTCCCACACCCGTCCACCCATCTGGCGGAGGGTGGAGGTGCCGGCGGATATTTCGCTTTACCGTCTGGCGGCGGTCATCATAACGGCCATGGGCTGGTCCGGCGGGCATTTGCACCAGTTTCGGATCGGAGAGGAATATTACGGCATTCCTCACGAAGATGATCTCTCGGAAACAATTGACGAACGGAAGGTATCGCTCAAAAGTATTGTCGACCAGGGAATTAAGAAATTCATTTTCGAATACGACTTCGGCGACGGCTGGGAGCACGTGGTCGAGTTTGAAGGGACCATAGAGCCGTCGAAAGGTGCCAAGTACCCGCGCTGTACCGCCGGCGCGCGGTGTTGTCCGCCTGAAGATTGCGGCGGCCCTCCGGGTTATGAGGATTTCCTGCAAGCGATCCGTGACCCAAAGCATCCTGAACACGAGTCCATGCGTGAATGGATCGGCGGGGATTTTGATCCAGAAAAATTTTATCTTAATGCCCTCTCTGATCTTGCCGACGCCTCGGAAAGCATGGAAGAAGAGTGGAATGAACATTTTGAATAAAGAAAGGTCACAATTTCTCTCTTCTGAAAGATAATTGGATGAAAAGGCAGTTGTCGAGGAATCCTCGATAACTGCTTCGGACGGAAAAAAGTATAAAATGAAACATTACAGCCTCGAAGCGATCATCGCTGTAGGTTACAGGGTCAATTCCGCCCGCGGCACTCAGTTTCGCATTTGGGCCACGGACCGGCTGAAAAGCTATATCCTCAAAGGTTTCGCAATCGATAAAGACAGGTTTATTAAAGGCTCGAAATTTGACGCGCGGTATTTTGATGAATTGCTCGAAGAGTGGCGGGTGGGGGCAAATAACTTAGCATAATGTCTCAGGCGTACTCTGAAAAAGTCTTGACTTTTTCAGAGTATAGTATAGACTTCAAGTATGGATAAAAGAGCCCTTTACAAAGAGATATGGCGCCAGTTGTCCGCTGACAAATCTTTAGTGATCCTTGCCGGGCCGAGGCAGGCCGGTAAAACGACATTCGCCCGCGAGATCGCGGCAAAAGATTTTTCGGACACGGTCTATTTTAACTGGGACCTGCCGAAAGATAAAAGGCGGATCATTGAAGACCCTGTTTTTTTCTCCAAAGAGCCCCGTGCCAGCGCTTCTTCCCGTCCGCTGGTCATTCTCGATGAAATTCATAAATACCGTGACTGGAAAAATTACCTTAAGGGAATTTATGACCAGTTTGCCGGAGAGTACCAATTCCTTGTTACGGGCAGCGGCCGCCTGGAGTTTTCCCGTAAAGCGGGGGATTCGCTGGCCGGCCGGTTCCTTAAATTCCATATCTTTCCTTTCACGTTAGCGGAGCTTTCCGCCCGCCGAAAAACGCTGCGGGATTTCATGGACCATCCTTTGGCCGGCTTTGACGATTCTGCGGCTAAAGAGACGGCGTTGGCGTTTGGATCCCTTTGGGAGTTCAGCGGTTTCCCTGAACCTTTTATGAAGGCAAGAAAGAATTTTTGGTCGACATGGAGCACGGCCTACGGCCATCAGATTGTCCGCGATGACCTAAGGACTCTCGCCGACATCCGCAACCTCGACGTTGTTGAAACCCTTTTCGCGCTCGTGCCTTCCAGGGTGGGGAGCCCCTTGTCAATGAATAACCTGGCGGGAGACCTTCAGGTCGCTTTTGAAACCGTCAAAAATTGGCTTCTTCTTTTTGATTCGTTTTATCTGACGTTCCGCCTGAGCCCCTGGACGGCAAAAATTTCAAGGAGTATCCTTAAGGAAAAGAAAATCTATCTGTTCAATTTCCCGGTCATCGAGGATGAGCCGGCGCGCTTTGAGAATCTGGCGGCCTTGGAATTCTTGCGGGCCGTTGAAACCTGGAATGATCAGGGGCTCGGCAAATTCAGCCTGCATTATCTCAGGAACAAAGACAAGCAGGAGGTTGATTTTCTGCTGGCGGAAGGCAACCGGCCGTTCCTTTTGATCGAAACCAAGCTGTCGGATGAAACTCCGGCGACAAACCTCAGGGCCTTTCAAAATTTCCTGAATATCCCCGCCGTGCAGCTCATCAAAAAAGAAGGGGTCAATAAAATTTATAAGAACGGGAAAAATGATATCTTGGTTGTGACGGCCCACCGCTGGCTGTCAGCGCTTCCGTAACGAAAATACAGGAAAATAAGGATTATGTATCTCGAGGACGACCTTCTGCCCATCTCCGCCCTTCAGCATCTTTTGTTCTGCGAGCGCCAGTGCGCGCTGATCCACATCGAGCAGGTGTGGGTCGAGAATATTTTCACGGCCCAGGGGCGGGTGATGCACGAGTGCGTGCACAGTGAGGCGGCCGAGAGCCGGCGGGACACGCGTGTTGAATTCGGAATGCCGGTGCGCTCTCTTCGGCTGGGGCTTATCGGAAAAACGGATGTGGTCGAATTTCACCTTATGCCGGATAAAAGCTGGCGGCCCTTTCCGGTCGAATATAAGCGCGGAAAAAAGAAACCGGACAACCGCGATAATGTCCAGCTCTGCGCCCAGGCGTTGTGTTTGGAAGAAACGCTGGGGGCAAGCATTCCGTCCGGCGCCATCTTTTACGGCAAAGAGCGCCGCCGGACAGACGTGGCATTTGACGCCGCATTGCGGGAAGAAACGGAAAGGACCGCGCGCCGTTTACGCGATCTGATCCAGTCAGGGCAGACCCCCAAGGCGGTTTATAAACCGGAGTGCGACAGCTGTTCCTTGATCAACTATTGCCTTCCGAAAACAATGCAGAACGCGAAACCTGTCCGGCAATATTTTGATGAAATGATCCAACGTTTATGAAAAAACATCTTAACACTTTATTCGTGACGACCCAGGGGGCTTATCTTCACAAAGAAGGCGAGACTATTGTTGTTAAGATCGAGGATGAGGCCAAATTAACACTCCCCATACATACGATCGGCGGGGTTGTGTGTTTCGGCCAGGTGGGGATGAGCCCGTATTTAATGGCGTTCTGCGCCGAGAATGACGTGGGGGTGAGTTTTCTGACGGAGACGGGAAGTTTTTTGGCCAAAGTGCAGGGGTTTGTTGCCGGCAACGTTTTATTGAGGAGGGAGCATTACCGCCGGGCGGACGATACCGATACGAGCGTCAAGATCACCAAGTCTGTTTTAACGGCAAAGTTCGCCAACGCGCGTTCCGTTTTGCAAAGGGCGTTGAGAGACCACGGGCACAAGATCAATGAAGCGGAAGTCGGCAAGGCCGCCGATCGGATCACGCAGTCTTTAAAACGCCTGGATATGCCTTTGGGCATGGATGAACTGCGGGGGCTGGAAGGGGACACGGCGCATTCTTATTTTCAGGTGTTCGATCATTTGATCGTTTCGCAGAAAGATGATTTTTCCTTCCATGAGCGCAGCCGCCGGCCGCCGTTGGATAACGTGAACTGCCTGCTCTCTTTTATTTATACGATCCTGATGCACGATGTGCGATCAGCGCTGGAAGCTGTCGGGCTGGATTCCGCCGTCGGATTTCTTCACCGCGACCGCTCTGGCCGTCCGGGGCTGGCATTGGATATCATGGAAGAATTCCGGCCCTTTTTGGCGGACCGGTTGGTGCTTTCATTGATCAACCTCGGGCAGGTCCATAAAAAAGGTTTTCAAAAACATCAGTCGGGGGCGGTTTTAATGGATGATGAAACTCGTAAGACACTTCTGACCGCGTATCAAACGCGCAAGCAGGAAGAGATCGTTCATCCTTATTTGGAAGAAAAGGTCACGATAGGCATTTTGCCCCATATCCAGGCGCTCCTTTTGGCCAGGCACTTAAGGGGAGATCTCGACGGGTATCCCGCGTTTATTTGGAAATGAAAGGAGGGCGGCGTGTTTGTTTTGGTAACTTATGACGTGGCTGTCACTGCGGAAGGCGGAGTAAGGCGTTTAAGGCGGGTGGCGCGCGCCTGCAAGGACTGGGGCCAAAGGGTCCAATTCTCCGTCTTTGAATGCATCGTTGATCCGGCGCAGTGGACAATGTTAAAGAATCGGCTGATGGAAGAAATGGACCAGGAAAAAGACAGCATGCGTTTTTACTTTTTGGGGTCGAACTGGGAGCGCAGGGTCGAACATGTCGGCGCCAATAAACCGCTGGACCAGCAGGGCCCTTTGGTTGTTTAAGAATGCGAACCGCTCGGAGCCATCGTTTTTATTGAATGTTCGCAAATGCTGTAAGCTTTTTAATTTTATGAAGTAACGGATGTTGGGGAAGGGTGGTATGATATTTTCGTGGGGAAAAATAGGCGGTTCGTGGAAATGCCAAATTAAACCACTCGTAATAAATAAGTTATAAGAAGTAAGTCGCGCCCCATGCGGGCGCGTGGATTGAAACAAATCTTTTGAATTTATTGACCATATTTTCATTGTCGCGCCCCATGCGGGCGCGTGGATTGAAACGTTTTTAGGCGACGTGGCGGCGGAATTGAAACGTCGCGCCCCATGCGGGCGCGTGGATTGAAACCACGGACACCCGTGAAACTGTTAACCCTTGTAGGTCGCGCCCCATGCGGGCGCGTGGATTGAAACAATGCCTGATCGGGTAAAAGGCTTTCCAGTTTAGGTCGCGCCCCATGCGGGCGCGTGGATTGAAACATTAATCGCGGGGGTTAGGATGCAGGAAATTTGTCGCGCCCCATGCGGGCGCGTGGATTGAAACAATTGACCTTGCCGCCCACGCCAAGAGTGAGGGGGTCGCTTTAACGATTGATGAGTTCGAGGCGATTCGTTTGGCCGATCTTGAAGACCTGACCCATGCTCAAGCGGCGGAACTGATGAAGGTTTCGCGCCCGACCTTTACACGGATTCTTGCCTCAGCTCATTTGAAGGTTGCTGATGGACTGGTGAACATTAAGGCTATCAAGATCGAGGGCGGTTGTTGCCGCGTTGAACAGAGAGGAAGAAAGAATGACTCAAGAATCCATTAAAAAGTTGGCATTTTTAGATCGGTATTTGACATTGTGGATATTTTTCGCCATGGGTTTGGGCGTTGGTGCAGGATTTGTTTATCCGCAGATTGTCGGGTTCTGGAATAGATTTCAGGTCGGCACGACGAATATACCCATTGCCATCGGCCTTATTCTGATGATGTATCCGCCTTTGGCAAAAGTCAAATATGAGGAAATCGGCAAGGTTTTCCGTAACAAAAGGCTTCTTGCGCTTTCACTGGTCCAAAACTGGATTATAGGACCGATCGTTATGGCGGCTTTGGCGATTATTTTTCTACGCGGGGTCCCGGAATATATGATTGGCATTATCATGGTTGGCCTCGCGCGGTGCATTGCCATGGTTATTGTTTGGAACGACCTTTCGGATGGCGACCGGGAGCTGGCGGCCGGGTTGGTGGCCTTTAATGCGGTCTTTCAGGTTTTATTTTATGCACCGTATATTTATCTTTTTATAACGGTTCTTTTGAATGTTTTGGGCATAGCCAAGGGATTGAATATCAGCATCTCGATGGCTGAATCGGCGAAGACTGTTTTGATTTATCTGGGCATTCCGTTCTTCACTGGTGTTGTAAGTCAATTTGCTCTTATTAAACTGAAAGGGCGGGAGTGGTTCGATAAGGTTTACATTCTACGGATCAGTCCGATTACGTTGGTCGCGCTTCTCTTTACGATTTTTGTGATGTTTTCCTTAAAAGGGGAATATATCGTTCGTTTGCCTTTGGATGTCGTTCGAGTCGCAATTCCTCTTACCATTTATTTCATTGTTATGTGGTTTGTCACGTATTGGCTCTCCAAGAAGTTACGCTCGAACCACGCAGAGGCAACGGCAGTATCATTTACGGCGGCAAGCAATGATTTTGAATTGGCTATTGCTGTGGCCGTGGCTATTTTTGGGATCAATTCCGCGCAAGCATTTGCCACTGTCATCGGGCCTTTGATCGAGGTCCCCGTGATGTTGTTTTTGGTTAATGTCGCGAAGGCTTTTCAGAAGAAGGCTGAGATCGTTAAATCGTGTTGTTCATGATGAGGTGATCTACGGCAAAAGAGGAAGTTCTGTTCGTCTGTATTCACACCTCGGCCCGCAGTCAGATGGCCGAGGAGCTTTTGCGAAAACTGGCGGGTGACAGATTGGAAGTTGAAAGTGCGCCGATCGAACCGGAGAAGCTGAATCCCATTGTTGTGGAAGATTCGCAGAGCGTGGAAATTTTTGATGTAAATGACGTTGGGTTAAATTGAGATGAACTCCGCGATGATTTTTGATTAATGACAGGTTCGTGGAAAAGTCAAAATAAGTCTTTTGTATTAAATAAGTTGTAATAAGTGAGTCGCGCCCCATGCGCCTGCCTGACGACAGGCAGGGGCGCATAGACTGAAACTGGTATCCGCACAACTTTTCTTGCTCTCTCCAGGCATTTTCCTTATAATAAATTTCATTATTCCTAAGATCGATCAGCGAAAAAGATTTTCTTATGGTCTCCCAACCTTCAAAATCATTCCTGCGAAGTTATCGCGTCAAGGTCACGTTGGCGATGATCTTCTCCATTTTATTTGTGATGGGGTTGAGCAACGCCTTGATCTACCGATTCATGCTCGATTCCAAATTTGATAGTATCCGCAGCCGCTTGATGGTGATTGCGCAAACAGCCGCACTTCTGGTCGATACACAAACGTTGTCCGAAATCCCGTTGACGCACGAAGGAATTCATTCTCCCGCCTATCAAACAGTGGCTAAAAAATTAAATCGGGTCCGCCTCGTCAATCCCCAGATTACCTACATCTATGTCATGGCCAAAACTCCTCAAGAGGGGATTTGGCAATTTATTGTTGATCCCGACGCGTTAAAGCAATCCAAATCGGGGATGTCGTTGCCGGGAGATCAATATAACGCCGCGCGTTTCCCGGAAATGATGAAAGCTTTTGATGTGCCGTCGGCGGATCAACGATTGGAAATTGATGAGTGGGGGGCGACACTTTCGGGATACGCCCCGATCCGCAATGAAAACGGCCAAGCGGCCGCTATGCTGGGGATCGACATGAAGGCCGACGACCTGTATTTGATTCAAAAGGAAGTGCATCAGCGCGCGCGGTTTGTTTTAGCGTTAGGTGTGCTCTTGTCCTTCATCGTGGGATTTTTCATCTCTCGAAGAATTACAGGATCTGTTAAAGAGTTGGTGAGAGGGATCCGCCATATCAGCCAAGGAGATCTTCAGTGTCGTGTTAACGTCAGTGGAGACGATGAAGTGGCGGAATTAGCGACAGCGTTTAACCAGATGGCCAAAAGCCTCCATCAGTCCCGGCGCCGAATCAATAGTTATTTTTACAGTGTGGTCCGCTCATTGATCCGCATTTTGGAATTACGCGACCATTACACCAAGGGGCATTCGGAGCGGGTGGCGGATTATGCGAGCAAAATTGCCGAAAAGTGGGGGTTTCCAAAAGAAACCGTCAAGATGTTACGGCGAATCACGCTTCTTCATGACATCGGAAAAATAGGGATCCGCGACAGCATTCTGCATAAAAAAGACACGTTAACACAAGAAGAGTGGATAACGATTAAGCAGCATCCGACGATCGGTGAAAATATCCTAAAGCCGATTCTTGTGGGAAAAGATTTTTTATCGATCGTCAAACATCATCACGAACGATTCGATGGGAAAGGCTATCCGGATCAATTAAACAAAGACAGCATCACGACGTTCGCCGCGATTGTTGCGGCGGCTGATGCGTTTGACGCGATGACGTCGGATCGGTCTTACCGGCGTTCATTGTCGCGCGCCCAGGCGATGGAAGAATTAAAAAAGAACAGCGGCAGTCAATTCGATCCCAAAGTCGTGGATATTTTCTTAAAGATTTTAAAAGAAGAAGAGGAGCAAGGTTAGGGGCATGAAGTTAATTTTAGTGCGTCATGGAGAGGCGGTCCAGGAATCAGAAGATATTTCTCGGCCCTTAACCCGGCCGGGCAAAGAGGCGATCCAACGCCTGGCTTACCTTTTGAAGAAAATGGATGTAACAATGGACCGGATTTTGTGCAGCCCCAAACTCCGGGCCCAGCAAACAGCGTTGATCCTTAGAGAAGCCCTCAGTCCCCATTGCCCGATGGAAGAGAAAGAATATTTATCGCCTGCCTCGCCGAAGGCTCACCGAGGCGGGCCGAACGCGCCCTTAGATCAAGTGTTAGAAGCGATCGCGCGGAACCATGAGACGTTAATGATTGTCAGCCATTTTCCTTTGTTGCCCCTGTTAACGTCGCAATTACTGATCGGGAAAGATGATCCTGTTTTTGTGAAATTTTCCGAAGGGACGACAGCGCTTTTGGAGAGGGACCCTTACGGCCAATGGCAATTCATCTCGCTGGTTTCTCCATCTTGGGGAAAATAAATCATGACTAAACAAAAAGTCCTTTTTGTGTGCGTCCATAATTCGGCCCGCAGCCAGATGGCTGAAGAGCTTTTAAGAAAATTGGCCGGTGGGCGTTTTGACGTCGAAAGTGCCGGGATCGAGCCAGGCCAATTAAATCCGGTTGTTGTCGACGTGTTAAAAGAAGAGGGGATTGACATTTCCGGCAAACAGACGCGTTCTGTCCAAACATTATTGAAGGAAAAGCGTCAATATGATTATGTCGTCACGGTTTGTGATGAAACGGCCGCTGACCGATGCCCATTGTTCCCCGGGAAACATCAGCGCTTGCATTGGGGATTTGAAGATCCGTCACAGGTAAAGGGAAGCGATGAGGAGAAATTTTCACGGACGCGGGACATTAAAGAAAAAATCAAAGCCGCGATTCAGGCATGGATCAACCAATGAAACGGTTCATCCTCCTACGCCGGAAACCCCGGGCTTGCCCTGGGAGGCCAGGAAGGCTTCGGCGGATGTTTACTCTTATATAGATAAGGCGGATGAACCCCCAGCGTTTTGATCCGCCTTTGGCGGATCAGCAGGGGGTAATCTAGAAAGGAACCACGGCTTTAGCCGTGGGGTTCCATGTTGAATGGGAGTAAGGTTATTGAAGGGCTTTCTTGACATCTTATAGGAGAAGTTATAGGATGATAAAATCGTTTAAAACAACCAAAGAGGAGAAAAGGTATGAAAAACAAACTCATCATGTTTTACGCTGTAACGTTATTGTGCGCCCCAGGAGCTTGGGCCCAAGAAGCCATGACTTCTAATAGCGTCCCTGTCGTCGAGCCTCAAGCCCCAGAAGTGATAGTTCCCAATGTTGGGAATAAGATCTGTCCTGTCAGTAAAAAGGAAATCGGGAGCGTGGGGGAACCGGTGCAGATTGAACACAATGGGAAAATGTATAATTTGTGCTGTCCCATGTGTGTGAAAGATTTTCAATCTGATCCGGATAAATATTCTAAAATTGCCGATGATGAAGTCGCTCAAAGCCAAGGTTCCATGATGGAAGATAAAGGCGCGATGATGGATCAAGGCCAAGGCGAACAGCAAATGCCGCCAGCAGCTCAAGGGTATTAATTTTTTATCCTCGATCCCTGGGCCTGCCTTTAGGCAGGCCTGGGGATTTTTAATTTCTTCGTCCCTTTGAAAGAAATTATCTATCCCTCAAGATGCAACATCATCTCCCTTCAGATCATTTCGGTCCCTGTTCCTCACCCCGTCAGCACGGTTCATTGTTGAAGAATAAAACAGTTTTAGTTGCTTTGATGTTGGGGATGTTGATGATACTGTCATTTGCCATCCCTGTGTTGGTCCCTTTCCGGCAAGCGTTGGCGATGTATTTTAGGTCGGTATGGTGGGCGATTCTGTTAGGGTTAACGGTCGGTGGGATCATCGATTATTATATCCCGCAGGAATACTTTTCATTTTTGTTGGCGAAACATCAGAAGCGCACGATCCTCAATGCAGTCGGTTTGGGTTTTTTGATGAGCGTCTGTAGCCACGGGATTTTAGCCATCGCTGTCCAACTTTACAAAAAGGGCGCCTCCACCAGCGCGGTCATCGCTTTTTTACTTTCCAGCCCGTGGGCCAATCTTCCGATTACATTGATGTTAATCGGATTTTTCGGGTTAACGAAGGCCCTGTATATTATGTTTTCCGCGATTATCATCGCGTTAACCACCGGATGGATTTATCAATTATTGGAACACCATCGCCTTGTTGAAACGAATTCACAGACTCTTGATGTCACACAAGATTATTCAGTCCTTGGTGATATGAAAAAGAGATTTCGTCAGTATCGGTTTTCCGGTGAACAGTTGAAAAAAGATATTTGTGGAATTTCTTCAAGCAGCGCGGCGTTATCCAATATGGTATTGTGGTGGATTTTGGTAGGGATCGGATTAGCGAGTTTGGCGGGGGCGTATATCCCGCAACATTTTTTTCACCAGTATATGGGCCCGACGCTGGGCGGGATGCTTGTGACGTTGGCGACAGCGACGGTCATCGAAGTTTGCTCCGAAGGGACTGCGCCATTGGCATTTGAAATTTTTAGGCAAACAGGGGCCTTGGGAAACAGCTTGGTTTTCTTGATGGCCGGCGTGGCGACGGATTACACGGAAATCGGGATTTTGTGGCAGAACATTGGCCGCAAGGCCGCTTGTTGGCTTCCTGCCATTGCCGTTCCGCAGATTGTTTTTTGGGGCACGATCGCTAATATCATTTTTTGAAATTTAAAAAATATTTGACAAGAAATTTTCATATGGTATATTGAATAACAATTACGTTCTTTTATAACTTATTTGATTGCCGCACGAAATGATCCGTCTTAACTAAGAATTTCCGAGAGCCAGCGATCTTTTACGAATCCCGAGCCCATTTCTCAACAACGAGAGATGGGTTTTTTATTAACCCCGAAGGGCAGAATACCACGGGTTTACCCGTGGATGAATGGCTTTTCGCCCAAAGGGCGTCGAGCGAAGCTCGAAATGTGGAA